>NZ_NHNG01000513.1:0-8075 GCF_002287155.1 Arsenophonus sp. ENCA | reverse complement strand
ATAAGTAAAGATTTAGCTAACAAACTTGACAAGATTAATATTGCTCAAGAGGTTGGCGCTGCAACTGATAAAGTTATTAGCCAAAAGGCTTGCGTTGATAACTTTGCGAAAAAGTCTTCTACTGAATCTATTACTGCATCAGAATTAAATGCTATTGATTCTAATATTGATTCATTAGTGAACGTCGGCGGAAGTATGAGTGTTTCTAAAGGTTATAGTTTAGGATACGCTATACAACAAGATCGTGGTTTTATACGTAACAACAAATTAGTTGCAACCATGTATTTTCCAGATAAAAACGGGATATTCGCTTTAGTGTCAGATATTCCGAAAATGATGGCCGACGCTAACGGTTTCTTAAAAAGAGCATCTCCAATCGTTAAAATCTATCCCGATGGTAGCTTTGAAACCAACGACGAATCGGAAGGCGTCAATGTCCAACGAACTGGAGTTGGAAAATATTTAATTTCTGCTGTCGTGGGCTATAACGCAGACGGTGCTTGGGGTGTGAATGGTGGGGTCACAATACCAAAAAATAGCAATGGATTATCGTTAATTTATATCAAAGACAAAATTATACCTGAAGGCAACATCGAAATTCAAACATTTCACAGACAACACACCCATTTGCCTAAAGATTTCCAAAACTGGCGAGTTAAAGAAATTATCGACGGCAAGCCAATTTATTACACCGATGGCGAGCCGTGTGATATTCCACCATCGACATGGTTAGATGTGAGGGTAGAAATGCCTTTTGATTCAATCTGGAACAGCAGCAAGCGCAAAA
The DNA here is from genome assembly GCF_002287155.1 of Arsenophonus sp. ENCA. Classification (NCBI taxonomy): domain Bacteria; kingdom Pseudomonadati; phylum Pseudomonadota; class Gammaproteobacteria; order Enterobacterales; family Morganellaceae; genus Arsenophonus; species Arsenophonus sp. ENCA. Next base: position 7,288 of record NZ_NHNG01000513.1, on the reverse strand, counting down.
AGAATAGCCCCATCACAGGGGCTTGATATTAGCAGCGTTGGAGGAAGTTGTTAACTATTAGTTGTTAGCGTTATGGTAAAGATAGCACATTAGGGGTATGAAAGAAATTAACGTTACTCTTACTCAGTTACATTATTTTTCTTTACTAGCATATTGTATTTTTCATGTAAAGATTTGGGATAAAGTTCGGTATAAACTTGCCATAAAACGCTAAGAGATCTGTGTCCTGTAACCTGAGCGACTTCTTCAATATTAAAGCCTGCTTCAAATAATCGACTTGCTCCTTCTCTTCGTAGATCATGATAACGTAAATCTTTAATACCTAATGCATTTCTAACTCTTTGAAATCCGGCTGTTACTGAACGTGAGTTATATGGAAAGATGCGTTCAGTTGTTCTTGGTTGTTTTTGTAAAATATTCCATGCTTCGCCAAGCAACGGAACAATCATATGATTTCCCGATTTTTTTCGAGGATCTTTTCTATCACGAACAACAACTGAACGACTTTCTTCATCAACATCAGTCCACAGTATTTTACATACCTCTCCAATTCTCATACAAGATAATATCGAAAAATCAAGGATATCCACGAAAGGTATTTTACTTTCTCGTTGTTCGCTTCTCTTTTGCAATCCAACTTTCAGTTTATTCAATTCATCTTCTACAGGACGCCTAGTACGTCGTTTAGATTTCCCTATTAAGCCCATTTGCAGTAATAGTGGTCTTGCTTCATATGCAGGGCTTGAAGTGTAATCTATCCCATAGATTGGCTTAGCTGATTTCAGTACGGAAGCAAGATAACTAATATCATGATTGACTGTTGAAGGAGAAGCTCCAGTAGCATTTCTATGTCTACAATGATCAATAATATGATTGGTGGACAGTTGATTAAGGGATAATCCAGAAATATCTGAGTCTAAAAGCATATTAAGTACATATCTTTTAGTACGCCCTGCCAGTCGACCAAGATTTTGGTCATTGAGGTATTTAAATATAAGCTCGCCAAGAGTTAAAATATCAGTATCGTCAGGGTTAGGTATACCATTTTGCTCTAATTGAAAAACTCTTTTTGTGCCCCATGTTTTTGCATGAGCGTATTTTGTAAAAGTTTTGCTTTCATTATAAATTCTAACACCTTTTTCTTTAACTGATACTAAACATCTGAATTTTGCTGTTCCATCTGATTTTAATCTTTTATCTATAGTATAATAAGCCATTATTAACCTCTGGATACTTTTTTTCATTAAAAATATAGGACACCAAAAATATAGTGTCCTATAGGGTGTCCTAATAAAGAAAAAATACACCAAAATAGGTCAAAATGCACGAAAATAAAGTTAATAAAAAATCAATTAAAAGCAAAGAATTAACGGCATCGACAGGCAATTTTAACCACCACCGTTTTAGCGTGGCACCGATGCTTGATTGGACAGATCGCCATTGTCGTTATTTTCACCGTTTATTGACTAAAGAGGCGTTACTTTATACAGAAATGGTGACAACTGGTGCGCTTATTTATGGTAAAGGTGATTATCTCGCTTATAGTGAAGAGGAACATCCAGTTGCTTTGCAGTTGGGTGGTAATGAGCCTGCGGCCTTGGCCGATTGTGCAAAAATGGCTCAGCAAAGTGGTTATGATGAGGTTAATTTAAATATTGGCTGTCCTTCAGATCGGGTCCAAAATGGCCGTTTTGGTGCATGTTTGATGCGTGAAGGCGCAATAGTAGCGGATTGTATAAAAGCAATGCAGGATGCTACTACGATCCCGATAACAGTAAAAACCCGTATTGGCGTTGATGATGACGATAGCTATGCTTTTTTGACCGATTTTATTGATAAAATTGTGGCAGAGAGTCAATGTGGTTTATTTATCATTCATGCTCGTAAAGCTTGGCTATCGGGGTTAAGTCCAAAACAGAATCGGGAAATACCACCTTTAGACTATTCACGCGTTTATCAATTGAAAAAAGATTTTCCTCAGTTAACCATTGTGGTTAATGGAGGTATCAAAAGCATTAATCAGGCTAAACAGCATTTACACCATCTTGATGGTGTTATGATAGGGAGAGAAGCTTATCAAAATCCTGCATTATTAACTAAGGTTGATGTTGAATTTTTTGACCAAAGTAACCTGGTTATTGATCCGATTGTTGCAGTACAAGCAATGTATCCTTATATTGAGCGAGAGTTGAAACAGGGAACTTATTTAGGTCATATTACTCGTCATATGTTGGGAATATTTCAAGCTATTCCGGGCGCTCGCCAGTGGCGCCGTTATTTGAGTGAAAATGCCCATAAAAAAGACGCCGATGTAACCGTGGTTAAGCAGGCACTTGAGTTTATTACCGGTAAATAATTGACTAACCCAGGCTATTTTATCTATGCCATACCTGGCCTCGGGCGCGTTTAATTAAAGAGAACTAAAAGCGCGATCAAAAATTAGCGAATAAATAGAGCATTTGACTAATAAAAGCGACTTTTATTTTATTTTTTGTTCGCATTCTATGTACCCGTTTTGGCCAATTTTTTCCAGACTGTTTTGCATCAATTGTACGGCATGATTAATTGATTGCTGAAAATCGGCTAATTCCTGATTTTTATCAAATTGTGTCAGCAGAGTGTCAAATTTATGATTGTCATAATGAAAAATAGTTTGAAATTCATCATTATAAAAGCAGTTTTCGCCATAAACATGATTAATAAATGTATTAATCTCTTGATAACTATTCATAGTAATTAAACCCCGTTTAATTAAAAGGTTTCCTTATTAAAGAATTAATAAACTATATAAATATTCGCGAATAAAACAATCTGAAAGTGCAGTTGGTTAATAGTTATGTTTAACTAGTCGCTTATTAGCCATGATTGCAATATTTTTCGGAAAGTTCAGATTTATTGCCAATATTTTGCTATGTTTGATTGAGGAGCATTGCAACATTTTCAGATTTTCTGTAAAAGATAACAGTGAAGAATCGTTGAGGTTTTATCTCACATTAAATGATCAAATTGTCACGAAATAGCAGTAAATAGCATATACTGATGAGCGACTCTATTGATTAATGGGTAAAGAAAGTGCTATGGCGAAGAAGTATTCCGCAGAAACCGTATTTATTGGTCAGAAAGATCGTCAAATAGAGGGGCTAAAAATGCCACCTCACTCCTTAGAAGCTGAGCAATCGGTACTGGGTGGATTAATGTTGGATAACGAGCGTTGGGATCATGTCTCAGAACGCGTGACCAACGCAGATTTTTTTAGCCGACCACACCGCACCATTTTTGCTGAAATGCAACGTCTGCTTGAACAGAGTAGACCAATTGATTTAATTACTTTATCTGAATCGTTAGAACAGCAAGGCGAATTGGATAGCGTCGGTGGTTTTGCCTATTTAGCTGAATTAGCTAAAAATACCCCAAGTGCTGCCAACATTAACGCTTATGCAGATATTGTGCGCGAACGTGCTGTTGTTCGTGACATGATTGCGGTGGCAAATGAGATCGCCGATGCGGGTTATGATCCTCAAGGTCGCAGCAGCGAAGAGTTATTGGATTTAGCTGAATCACGAGTTTTCCAAATTGCAGAAACTCGTGCTAATAAAGATGACGGTCCGAAAGGAATTGAAGAGATCCTGTCTGAAACGGTGGAAAAAATTGAACAGTTATATCAGAAGCCTCATGATGGCGTAACTGGTGTCTCTACCGGTTACCAGGATCTGGATCGAAAAACGGCAGGATTACAAAACTCTGATCTGATTATCGTAGCAGCTCGTCCTTCCATGGGTAAAACCACTTTTGCGATGAATTTATGTGAACATGCGGCCATGATAGAAGAAAAACCGGTTCTGATTTTTAGTTTGGAAATGCCGGCTAATCAAATCATGATGCGTATGTTAGCTTCTTTATCGCGTGTTGATCAAACTCGTATTCGAACTGGCCAACTTGATGACGAAGATTGGGCGCGTATTTCCAGTACCATGGGGTTGTTGATGGAAAAACGCAATATGTATATTGATGACTCTGCTGGGTTAACGCCGACAGAAGTTCGCTCACGAGCTCGCCGAGTTTACCGTGAACATGGTGGTTTAAGTCTAATTATGATCGATTATCTTCAGCTTATGCGAGTTCCTTCCCTGTCTGATAATCGTACACTTGAGATTGCCGAAATTTCCCGTTCGCTTAAATCATTGGCAAAAGAGTTACAAGTGCCTGTGATCGCATTGTCACAACTTAATCGTAGCCTGGAACAACGAGCGGATAAAAAACCGGTCAATTCAGATTTACGGGAATCTGGCTCCATTGAGCAGGATGCCGATTTAATTATGTTTATTTATCGAGATGAGGTTTATAACGATAATTCAGACCTTAAAGGGGTAGCAGAAATTATTATCGGTAAGCAGCGTAATGGCCCGATTGGAACAGTACGTCTGACTTTCAATGGACAATGGTCACGTTTTGATAACTATGCTGGACCAATCTACCACGACGAATAATCTATCTATTTAATTTTAATACGTTAATACGGAGAGTAAAATGAAAGCGGCAACCGCTGTCATTCACCGCCGCGCTCTGCGTCACAATTTACAACGAGTTCGGGAAATTGCGCCTCATAGCCGCATAATTGCTGTCGTTAAAGCTAATGCTTATGGGCATGGTTTACTAGAAACAGCGCACACAGTTAAAGATCTGGCTGATAGCTTTGGTKTTGCTCGTATTAGCGAAGCAATCGCATKACGTGAAAATGGCATCAACAACCCCATCTTATTATTAGAAGGTTTTTTTGAGCTAGCTGAATTACCTATTATCACCAGGCATGAGATTGATGTTGTTGTACAGAGTATTGAACAACTTGAAACATTAGAACAGATTAAATTAGAAAAGCCGATAAAAGTTTGGATGAAACTTGATACCGGTATGCACCGTTTGGGGTTCAGACCTGAAGAGGCGAAAATATTTTATACGCGCTTGATGGCATGTCAAAATATTCAAAAGCCTATCAATATTATGAGTCATTTTAGTCGTGCTGATAAGCCTGGTTTACCCGCAGCGACAGAGCAGCAATTGGCTTGTTTTAATGCTTTTATAAAAGATAAACCAGGAGAAAAATCGATCGCGGCATCTGCCGGTATTCTACTATGGCAAACATCACATTTTGATTGGGTGCGTCCTGGCATCATGATGTATGGCGCTTCACCACAAGAAGGTAAACAAGGCAAAGATTTTGGTCTCCTGCCAGCGATGACCCTCAAATCTAATCTAATTGCTATTCGTCAACATAAAGCCGGAGAGCCGGTCGGTTATGGTGGAGTTTGGGTTAGTGAGCAGGATACCAATCTTGGTGTAGTGGCAATTGGCTATGGCGATGGCTATCCCCGCAATGCCCCGTCAGGCACACCAGTATTAATAAATGGACGCAAAGTGCCGATTGTAGGTAGAGTCTCTATGGATATGATTTCAGTCGATTTAGGAATTGAAACCAACGATAAGGTCGGCGATGAAGCAATTATATGGGGAGATCTATTGCCTGTTGAAGAAGTGGCGGCATATACTGGTGTAAGTGATTATGAATTACTGACCAAGCTAACCTCGCGAGTGGCAATGGAATATCTGGACAAATAAATTTGTTGTCGGTTATTTAATAGAAAAATAGATATGATGATAGTGGGGGGAGAATTTTAAGTGTTTCAGAATGTTGATGCTTTTGCCGGTGATCCTATTCTATCGTTGATGGATGAATTTAATAAAGATCCGCGTGAAAATAAAATTAACCTTAGCATTGGCCTTTATTATGACGGCAAGGGTAATACTCCCCAACTTGGCACTGTCGGTAAAGCGAAAACCAAGCTTAATCAATTTCCGGCTGTAGCCTCCCTCTATTTACCAATGGAAGGACTACATAACTACCGGTTAGCGATTCAAAAACTGCTTTTTGGCGCTGATAGCCCACTAATTAAAGAACAACGAATTGCAACAGTACAGACTATTGGTGGCTCAGGGGCGTTAAAGCTGGGAGCCGATTTTTTACATCGTTATTTCCCCGAGTCAGAGGTTTGGTGTAGTGATCCTACCTGGGAAAATCATGCTTCTATCTTCATGGGATCAGGAATTAACGTCCATTATTACCCCTATTTTGATGCCGAGACCAAAGGGATAAAATTTGCTGAAATGCTGGCAACATTCAAACAGCTGCCAGAAAAAAGCATTATCTTAATGCATCCATGTTGTCATAATCCAACCGGTTCGGATTTAACACCGCAACAGTGGGATCAAATAACTAAAGTGGCTAAAGAACGGCGCCTTATTCCCTTTCTTGATATGGCTTATCAAGGATTTGCTAAAAGTATGGATGAGGATGTTTATGCTATTCGCACTATGGCTCAGGCCGGATTACCGGTATTTGTCAGTAATTCATTTTCCAAGATTTTTGGTCTGTATGGTGATCGGGTTGGCGGTCTATCGATTATTTGTCAAAATCAACCGGAGTGTGAGCGGGTATTTGGTCAACTAAAGGCGGGTGTACGTCGTCTCTATTCGAGCCCACCATCAAATGGCGCAAAAATTGTTGAACATGTTTTGACAAATGACACATTAGGCGCTGAATGGTTAAGTGAGGTAGAATCGATGCGTCGGCGCATCTTTGCCATGCGGAAAATGCTGGTTAGCAATTTGAAAAACGCGTTACCTGAAAAAAACTTTGATCACCTATTAAAGCAGCATGGTATGTTTAGTTACACCGGTTTTAACGCAGAACAGGTTGAGCGTCTACGTGAGGAATTTGCCATATACCTGGTTAGTACAGGGCGTATTTGTATGGCGGGTGTTAATGAACATAATGTTCAACGTATTGCTCAGGCTTTTGCAGTAGTAAGTCGTTAATTGAATTTAATTACTTTCAATAATTCTATTAAAGCCAGTGATTAAATAATCACTGGCTTTAATTTATTAAATATAAAATTGTTGAAATCAGATTTAATTTTAGGAATAAAAATAAAATAGCATTAATTAAACTTAACATTTTGAATTATAATTAAAAATAATGATTATCATTGGGTTAACTAATTAAATTATTGATTACTATATATTGCCTATTAAATTTTTCTTTTCTATTTTGAAGGTAAGCGTCATTGGAACCACACAGTGCGCTGCTGCGTGGTTTAAGGTAAGGTTATTTTCCAGGGTAGTAGTGCGTTCCAGTCGATATCCTCATCTGGGTATTTTAGCGCCGTCAGCAGCGCCAAAAGATAATCGTACGGGTTAAGTCCATTGATACGTGCACTTTCCACCAAGCTGTACA
>NZ_NHNG01000710.1:0-6463 GCF_002287155.1 Arsenophonus sp. ENCA | reverse complement strand
CCTGGTAACGACTGAGGCCATTGTTGACAAATTTGTTTAGAAAAAGTGGCGAGTTCAGGCGAACATTGATGAACTCTTAGCAAATCAGCAATGGACAAAGGATATTTTTCAAAACTGATATAGTGTAAAAGTTGTAACTGGTTGTTAGGCGCTTGTTGGCGAAACTGAATAAATAACTGACAAACTGCCATAAAGTTTAGCCCAGTACCAAAACCAGTTTCTGCAATAACATATTGTTTTGCTGAGTGAGAGAAAAAGCGATTTGGTAACTGATTACCGGCTAAGAACACATAACGCGATTCTTCTAAACCACTTTGATTAGAATAATAGACATCACCAAAGTGTTCAGAGATAGGGATATCTTGCTCGTTCCAGCTTAATTTAGCTTGGCTGATCTCATTTGTATTCACAAAATTATCTACAATATTTTAAATAATCAGCCAATTTTAACGAATTTAACCTGAATGCGCTAGCTATCGCAAAATATAAAAGTTAGCCAAGATAATATTTTCTACAAAATTTTACCTGATCGGACTTGTTCAGCTTACAAATGTAAGCTAAAGTAACAGGCTAAGCTCCCAGTAAATGAATTTCGACTATGAGGTAATATAAGCAATGAAGCGTGCAGTCATCACTGGTCTGGGCATTGTCTCCAGCATAGGTAACAACCAGCAAGAGGTACTGGCTTCCCTGAAAGCGGGTCGTTCTGGCATTAGGTTTTCAGAAGAATTTAAAGAAATGGGTTTACGCAGCCATGTATGGGGTAATATTCAGCTGACGGAAGATGATATTAAACAAAAGATTGACCGCAAAATTCTTCGTTTTATGAGTGATTGCTCTATTTATGCCTACTTGGCGATGGAAGAGGCAATTCAGGACGCTAAACTGACAGAAGAGCAGATCTCAAATATTCGTACCGGTTTAGTTGCTGGTTCTGGTGGCGGTTCGCCTCGTAATCAAGTGGCAGGTTCTGATGCTATGCGTGCTAAAGGAGTACGTGGTGTTGGTCCCTATATGGTGACAAAAGCAATGGCTTCTGGCGTCTCAGCTTGTTTAGCCACACCGTTTAAAATTAAGGGCGTTAATTATTCTATTAGCTCTGCTTGCTCAACTTCAGCCCACTGTATTGGACATGCAGTTGAATTGATCCAATTAGGTAAACAGGATGTTGTTTTTGCTGGTGGAGGTGAAGAACTAAGCTGGGAATTAACCTGTGAATTTGATGCAATGGGAGCATTATCTACCAAATATAATGCAACCCCAGAAAAAGCTTCTCGTACCTATGATCAGGATCGGGATGGTTTTGTGATCGCTGGTGGCGGTGGTATCGTTGTGGTAGAAGAGTTAGAGCATGCTTTGGCACGTGGCGCACATATTTACGCTGAAATTGTTGGTTATGGAGCGACTTCAGACGGTTATGATATGGTTGCTCCGTCAGGTGAGGGTGCGGTACGGTGTATTAGAATGGCTTTGGCAGATGTCGAACAGGTTGATTATATCAATACTCATGGAACTTCAACGCCAGTTGGCGATACAAAAGAGCTAGGAGCAATTACTGAAGTGTTTGGTACTAATACGCCAGCGATTTCAGCGACTAAAGCAATGACTGGCCATTCTCTGGGCGCGGCTGGGGTACATGAAGCTATTTATAGTTTGTTAATGTTAGAGCATGGATTTATTGCTCCAAGCATCAATATTGATAATTTGGATGAAAAAGCGCAAGCAATCAATATTATTACGCAACCCACTGATAAGAAATTAAATACTGTAATGTCAAATAGTTTTGGTTTTGGTGGAACTAATGCGTCGTTGGTAATGAGTAAATACCATTCATAATTATTTTATCAAGAAAAACAATCACCTACTGATAATCTATCAGTAGGTTTTTTATTGTTTTTGATATAATTGATTTAATAAGTTATTGTTCTTTTTTATTGGTGTTACAACGGAGATGGTTAAAAAGCTGCGTCAGTGGGGGTACGTAATTGCTGCGCTAAAATAACACCGAGTAGTACTACCACCACCAATTAAATGGTAGCTGTGCATTTTTTCATTTAAAAATAGGACAGCGATAATGGCAGTAAATACTGGTGCCAGATTCATAAATATTGAAGTTGTATTAGCGCCAAGTCAAAATACACCCTGGATCCATAAGTAGGGTGCAATCAGTGAGGCGGCAATGCCGGCAAACAAGATCAAATTAATATTTGCCGCGGTAATTTCTACTGTTTTAGCCAGTAAAAAATTAGGCAATAGTAGGATCACAGCAAAGCTAATTTGGATATAAAGTGATTGCCAATTGGGTAATGGGATTGCCCAATGCTTGGTTAATACACCATATAGAGAATAAGAGAAAGCAGCGATAAACATGAGTAATTGCCCGCTATTCATTCCTTGCATAAAAAATATCATTGGATCACCTTGACTGATAAGCCAGATAAGCCCAATTAAGGATAAGAGGGTACCGATTACAATACCAATGGTAGGAATAGTGCGTAGCACAAAAATACTGAGTATCACTGTTAACAAAGGAATAACCGAATTTAATACTCCCATAAAGGTTGCGCTAACCGTGTGTGCAGCATAATAGGCCAAACTTTGGTAAAGCACCATGCCAAGGGCCCCTAATATAAAAAGTTTCCAGCCATATTGCCTTACTACTGCGCGATTTTTAACTATCCCTTTGATCATAAAAGGGGTAAGTAATAAAAATGCCAATAGCCAGCGATAAAAAGAAATAGCCGCAGGATCAATAACGTTAGCAGCTGCTTTACTTACGACTGCATTAATTGACCATAATAGAACTGCAAAAAGGGGAAAAAGAAAATTTTTCATTATTTAGTCATATCTATCATTTAGTAATAATTTTGCTATTTTAGCATTGTCTGATTTATTACATATATTTATAATAAGACAAAGGATCCGTTCTTTCTGCCAATATTACTGTAATGGAAAAAATCAAATATATACTTGAATCAAATATTATTGCGCCAGAATCCATAGTTTTTCGTAATAATGAATTGTTAGGTGATACTGAGTGTAAATTACATCGCCATAACTTTGGCCAATTAATTTATGTGGTGAAAGGTATTATAGAGATGCAGGTTGCTGCTCAACATTATATTGCTCCGCCGGAATTTTGTATCTGGATCCCAAGCGGTGTTGAACATGCCACTTACAACAAAAAAAGTGTTAAGTTTAATATATTAGATATTTCTCAGACACTCAGTCATGTTCTATGTAAAAAACCGTGTATTATTCGTCAAACAGCTATTTTTAATACCATATTATTAGATTTTTATGCACGTCAGATAAGCCAACCAAAGACCGTAGAAGATATGCGCTTAGCCAATGTTTTGATTGATCAATTAAAACGTTCACTTATTCAAAAAACCTATTTACCCGCCAGTAAGGATAAATTTTTAGCACCTATTTTAGCACATTTACAGCAAAATCCAGCCGATAATACCGCTTGGCCCATTCCCAGTCGAAACGCAACAAACCCATAAAACGTTATGCAGCCATTAGATGAGCTAAAAATACTTCATTTGGAGAAAAATAGCCCAACGATTTTCGTCCCCGAGTATTAAGTATGTGCTCAAGTTCTGCAATCTCGTTGTCCGTGACTGAGTTGAAGTCCGTTCCTTTTGGGTAAAAACGGCGGATAAGTCCGTTACTGTGTTCATTTAAACCACGCTCCCATGAGTGATAAGGCCTGGCAAAGAAGACATTAGCACCGGTGATCTCAGTTATCTGTTTATGCATGGAGAACTCAGAACCGTTATCGGCCGTCAAAGTTTTAAAGTCACAGAAGGTATTTGCTACAATGTCACGGAAAGCATCTACAACAGTATCAGCGCGTTTATTCGGTAACTTGCGGATAATAATCTGCTTGGTAGCTTTATCCGCTAGAGTCAGTAAGAATGACTTCTGATCTTTACCAAATACAGTATCAATTTCAAAATGACCGGGTTGTTGCTTAAGATCAGCCTCAGCGGGTCTCTCTTCAATACCCACTCTATCAGGAATAGGGCTACGCTTGGATTCACCCTTATCATAGCGATAATGTTTCCCGCGATGAGGAAGCTGGAGATAGAGTTTCCCTCCTGCCAGTCGGTCTCTCTTTATATAGCGATAAAGCGTATTCTTGCTGACAGAAACACCATGCTTCAAACGTAGCCTTCCACTGATAACTTCTGGCGAGGTATGTAAAGCAAGCTCCTTACGGATAAAATCCTGCGTTTGCGGGGTTTGTTGATTAAATGCATCTCGTGTAGATTTATTGAGACGTCTGGCTTTCGCTAAGGTATCGGCTCTTCTGCAAGAATAAAGTCCATGGAAAGCGGGATCAGTATTACGTTTGAGTTCCCTGCTGACAGTTGAACGAGAAAGCCCCAATTCTCTAGCAATAGTGGCCTGAGTAACACCGTCAATTATTCGTTTTTCGATATAAAAACGCTCATGTAAGTTCAAATGTTTTCCCTTCATACAACAGTATCTCTTATGGGGTCATTACAGTAATTTTATCTATGTCACGAGTTTCGCAGAAAACTAATTTGGGTACGCTAATAAAACACGGATGTGCTCAGCAATAGCATTTTTGATTACGTCCCAATTTTGTTGATAAAGGGTTATTTTTTCAGATATACGACGTTTATGTTGTTCAAACCACGCAGAAATAGCGAGAAAAATATGATTTCTTTGCGCTCGGCTCGTGCGAGCCTGACAGCGTTCAATACCACAATTTTGTTTAACTTCTCGATGATAAACTTCAACAGACCAACGKGCATCCATGATAGATTTGACGTATTSACGGKTRGGATTCTCTTTGTTTGTTACTATGTAATCAATACGGCCGTTTTTGGCTGTAAATTTGAAAACAGTCACCCAACCGTAGCCTCKTAAGTGTATTGRAGTYCCTTCTTCTGAGATGTCTAACKTGTTCAGTKGTTTRTTATGGTTAACAATCCTGTTTTTCCTCAGCGTGGTTACCCAGACCCARCCATGAGAGCGAATKGATTTCAGATTATCTAGGCTAGAATACCAAGCATCCATCACTACCGCTTCTGGCATGATCCCTCTTTTTTTAGCAAGAGCGAGCATTTCGGAAAAGTGCGTGTTTTTTGTTTTTCCATCAGAATCTTTATCATAAATACGATAATCAATAGGAATTGATTCAGCACTTGTCAGATCATGCCAAAGCAAATTAACCAAACCTATACCAGCAATGACATCATGTTTATTACCTGAATATTGATAATGAACCATCTCTATTTTTCTACTACGTGTTTTGGCAATCAATGTATCATCGGCAATTAGTACACAAGGGCTTTTTTTGTCTATAGCAGGTTCGACTAATCGCCATAGGTCTTTAGGTCGGAAACATCTACTTTTTAGCCATCGGCTAACCGTGTCATGAGATAAAGGCGATGGGCTGACTTCTGATAACGCCAAACCAGAGTATCTTACACTGCTTACTTGTAAGAATGTTTTATAGATATCTTTAATGCATGGATAACCGGACAAAATATGAACATCCTAATTTTTTCTTGTTTTTAAATTTATACTTCTTTTTTGGAGATTGCGAAACTCGTGAACAGGTAAAACGCACATCAGGGCGACCCTGATAGGTTCGCCGAAATCCGTTGATGATGTAGGTGTATTTCATACTGCACCTCCAACAGAGTTAACACATGAACGAGGAAGCATATTCACCGGAATATAGCGGTCAAAGCCTTGAGATTTGCCAAATGTCCTTAACTCAAAGGCAGAATGGACGTTGAGTTTTTCGTATAAACTTTTAATGTGGTGCTCTGTTGTACTAGTCGCAATATTTAACCGTCTAGCGATTTCCTTGCTGCTAAAACGGTGCATTGTGAAAAACAGAACTTTCCACTCTTTATCAGTGAACAGTTTGTTAGGTTTTTCGGTGGTAACCGCATAAGGTTGAATGCCATCGACATAGTCCAACGGTGACAAAAACAGGAACTCATGGGCATGGAAGAATGTTCCCATGTAGCTCTTCTCGTTATCAAAAAGCGGTAAGAAATGGAACTGCCAAACGGTGGGCGATTCCCTGAAATCAGCAGGCAAATTACATATCAAAGAGAATGGCGATTTTTCGCTGTGGATTCTCTCTCACGAGTTTCGCACAGGCATATAAAATTCTAAAAATGGCTTAAAAGCAATGATTAATCTGCAAGTTACTAAAAAACATAAATTTTCTTAAATTACAATAAGTTGTATTTGATTTATAAGGTTTTGACTATTTATATATCATGCTGAATTAAACTTAAAAATAGAGCGTTTTTTTATTGGTGCGAAACTCGTGTCTCTATCAGCGTTCCCATTTCAGGCAAATGAATAAGCAAATAGAGTAAATCTGTCATTTTGACGTTGGTATCGACTTTACCTTCGTTATCAACTAAACCAGAAGGCACACCGCTACTCAAAAAGAATTTAA
>NZ_NHNG01000553.1:0-8090 GCF_002287155.1 Arsenophonus sp. ENCA | reverse complement strand
AAAAACAAGAAAATAAAATAATCTCGGGCATCCGTATTACGGTTGAACACGCCATCGCGGGTATCAAGCGCTTCGGTTGTATGACCCAAATTTTACGGAATCGTAGACCCTTTATTGATGATACCTTTTTACTCCTTAGTGCCGGTCTTTGGAATTTCCATCTCAGAACAGCCTAAAATTTACTTCAATCACCGAAATACCCTTATTTCACTATTAAGCAACACGCTTATTACATCGTCACAATAAACAAATTTTCAAATGTCATCATAGTGAAAAATGCTATTTTTTCTAATAATACAACGTACGGATAATATATTGATGACAGTAATACAAAGCGAGTGATATGAAAAAACGAGTCTTACTAAACATCTATTAACCCATATAATTAAATTAGTTATATCAAATTGGGGAATAAAAATGTCTGAAATTGATTTTCAAAAAACAGCGAAGAAGGTATTGGAGATTGAACGTAGCGGGCTTGCCAGTTTGGAGCAATATATCAATGATGATTTTAACCAAGCTTGTGAACTGATTTTCAAATGTACTGGCAAAGTCGTTGTTATGGGAATGGGTAAATCAGGCCATATTGGCCGTAAAATTGCAGCCACATTAGCCAGTACAGGAACACCGGCTTTTTTTGTCCATCCAGGAGAAGCCAGTCATGGTGATTTAGGCATGATTAGTCGTCAAGATATTGTTCTGGCTATTTCTAATTCCGGTGAGTCAAATGAAATATTAGCACTCATTCCAGTGTTAAAACGCCAACATATTGCGCTAATTTGTATGACAAAAAACCCTGCTAGTAGCATGGGAAAAGCGGCAGATTTTCACCTTTGTATCAAAGTACCGCAGGAAGCTTGTCCATTAGGTCTAGCGCCAACAACAAGCACAACCGCAATGTTAGTTATGGGAGATGCGATTGCGGTCGCTTTACTTGAAGCGCGGGGTTTTACCGCTGAAGATTTTGCACTTTCTCATCCAGGTGGCACATTAGGCCGCAAACTTTTATTAAGAGTGAGTGACCTAATGCATACCGGGAAAAATATTCCAAATGTTATGAAACAGGCAACATTACAGCAAGCATTAGTGGAAATTACTCGCAAAAAACTAGGTATGGTTGTGATTTGTGATGAAGAAATGCAAATTGAAGGTATTTTTACCGATGGTGACTTACGACGCGTCTTTGCAATGAATATTGACTTAAATAATGCCAAAATTACCGATGTAATGACAGCCGGTGGTATTAGGGTAAAACCCGATATGCTAGCGATTGACGCCTTAAATTTGATGCAACACCACCATATTACTTCCTTACTGGTGGCAAAAGCAGATACACTTATTGGTGTTATTCATCTGCATGATCTTTTGCAATCTGGCATCATATAATTATTGGAAATAATACATGAATAATGATAATAAAATCACAACCTGTTATGGCCCAATAGACCAACATATCGTTGAAAAAGCACGTCTTATAAAATTACTAATTTGTGATGTTGATGGTGTCATGACAGATGGCTTAATTTATATGGGGAATAATGGTGAAGAACTAAAAACATTCAATGTAAAAGATGGTTATGGTATCCGTTGTTTACTGACCTCGGCAATTGAAGTTGCCATTATTACTGGGCGTAAAGCTAAATTATTGGAAGATCGTGCCAAAACACTCGGTATTAATTATCTTTACCAAGGGCAAAGTGAAAAAAAATTAGCTTATAATGATCTGATAACCCGATTAAAACTCCAACCTCAACAGATTGCTTATATTGGTGATGATTTAATTGACTGGCCTGTCATGTCGCAGATAGGGCTTTCGATTGCGGTAGCTGACGCGCATCCAATGTTGTTAAGTAAAGCGCATTATGTTACATATCAAGCAGGCGGCAAAGGTGCGGTACGTGAAATTTGTGATCTGATCCTGCTTGCTCAAGATAAGATAGAAAATGCCCACGGTTTATCAATATAGGCAAAAACGAAACAACGATGAGCAAATTTAAGTTTTGGCTTAACATTATATTAACACTAATTGTTTTAGCGCTTATTGGCTGGAACTTAGCTGATTTTAATCAATCAAAAGCACCCGCTATGGTTGATAACAGCCAACCAAATTATCAAACTGGTAATGCCATTACCCATGTCTATGATCCAATGGGTAAATTGGCCTATAAGCTTATAACGGATGAGACGCACCACTTTTCAAGTAATAAAACCAGCTGGTTTATTAATCCAGTATTAACAACTTATGACCCCAAAAGTATCCCCACTTGGGCCGTACGCGCTAATAAAGCCAAATTAACCAACGACAACATGCTCTATTTATATGGTAATGTTCAAGTAAATAGCTTAAATCCAACTTCAGATTTACAAAAAATTTTGACGGAAAATGCCATCGTTAACCTAATTACCCAGGATGTTTCATCTGATGATAAAGTCACAGTAATTGGTATCGGTTTACGATCAGTGGGTATGAAAATGCGCGGTAATATGAAAACGCATACCGCTGAGTTAATTGAAGATGTTAAAACCTATTATGAAATCCCCAATAAGCAAACAGCTCCCGAAGGAAACAACTAAATGATATTGGCAAAAAAGATCTTCATTAATGTAGCATTGACTAGTTCAATATTCATATTAAGCTTGCCAGCAATAGCGCTGAAAAGTGATTCTCAACAACCCATTCAGATTGATTCAGTTAAACAGTCACTTGATTTAGAAAAAAATATTACCACATTTACAGAAAATGTTGTCATAAAACAAGGTTCTATAGATGTTCGAGCTGATAAAGTCGTTGTCACCCGTCCGAACGGCGATGCCAAAAAGATGGTTGTCGAAGCCTATGGTACGCCAGCCAATTTTTATCAATTACAAGATGATGGTAAACCGATCAAAGGTCACAGCGACAAAATACGTTATGAAATGGAGAAAGGGCTGGTCATCCTAACGGGTAATGCTTACCTTGAACAACTAGATAGCAATATTAAAGGTGACAAAATTACCTATTTAGTCCCAACCCAACAAATGGAAGCATTTAGTGATAAAGGGAAACGAGTAACAACCATACTGTTACCTTCCCAATTACAAGAAAAAGGCCCTGGGGTAAAAAGTACAAATAATAGTAAGAGTAAATAATAGAAATGGCGAAATTAACTGCGAAACATTTGGCAAAAACATACAAAAACCGCAAGGTTGTTGAAGGCGTTAGCCTGGAGGTCAGTTCAGGTGAAATCGTTGGTTTACTTGGGCCAAACGGTGCAGGTAAAACGACAACCTTCTATATGGTAGTTGGTATCGTTCCTCGTGATACTGGAAAAATTGCTATCGACGATGAAGATATAAGTTTGCTGCCGCTTCACGAACGGGCTCGTAGGGGAATAGGTTATTTACCACAAGAAGCCTCAATATTTCGCCGGCTAAACGTTTACGATAATCTGATGGCTGTATTAGAAATTCGTAAAGATTTAACATTCGAAGAAAAACAGCAACGTGCCGAAGAATTGATGGAAGAGTTTAGTATTACTCATTTGCGAAATAACCTCGGTCAATCACTTTCTGGCGGGGAGCGTCGCCGGGTAGAAATAGCCCGGGCATTAGCGGCTAATCCTAAATTTATTCTTTTAGATGAACCTTTTGCTGGTGTTGATCCGATTTCAGTATTAGATATAAAAAAAATAATCCAACACTTGAGAGATTATGGTTTAGGCGTATTAATAACCGATCACAATGTGAGAGAGACATTAGATGTCTGTGAACGTGCTTACATTGTCAGTCAAGGTCATCTTATCGCTCATGGAACTCCTAAAGCGATTTTAGAAAATGAACAAGTCAAACGCGTCTATTTGGGAGAAGGTTTCCGCCTCTAACCGTGACTAATTAAAGTTGGTAAATTTTTTTATTATGTTATTCCCAAGAGGCTAAGCCAATTTTATGAAACAGAGTTTGCAACTCCGACTCAGTCAGCAGTTGGCGATGACACCACAGCTACAACAAGCTATTCGTTTGTTGCAACTTTCAACATTAGAACTTCAACACGAAATTCAGCAAACTCTTGAAAGCAATCCTTTACTTGAACAAGATGACCTCTACCAGGAAATTGAAACATCAGATATTAATAATGACGAGCCAGCGGCACTAGATAGTTTTGACGCCATCGAACAAAATGATGTGCCAAGCGAATTACCTTTAGATACTAATTGGGAAGAAATTTATCCCTCAGATAACTATCCAACTCTAACCAATAATTTTAGTGACAATGATTTTCCTATCTATCAAGGAGAAACATTGCAAACGTTGCAAGATTATTTATCCTGGCAAGCATCATTAACACCTTTTACTGAAATAGATGCCGCGATTGCCACCGCCATTATTGATGCTGTGGACGATTCCGGCTATTTAAGCACCACTATTGAAGATATTTACGCGGGTTTAGCCCTAGCAGATATTACCCAGGAAGAAGTTGAAATTGTATTAAAACGGATCCAGCACTTCGATCCGATTGGCGTCGCAGCCAAAAATTTAAAAGACTGCTTACTAATTCAGTTATCAGCGTTACCTCGCGAGACTCCTTTTCTAAAAGAAGCTAAACTGATAATTAACGACCATTTAGAATTACTTGGCAATCGTGATTTTCGGCAACTTAGCCGAAAAACCAAACTAAAAGAAACGGCCTTGAAAGAAGTTATCGCTATGATCCAACGATTAGATCCTAAACCTGGGCAAATCATTCAAACTAATGAACCACAATATATTGTCCCTGATGCTCTGGTGCGCAAAATAGATAATGACTGGCAAGTAGCTCTAAATACTGAAAACATTCCACGCTTAAAAATCAATCAACATTATGCTTCTCTAGGGAAATACTCTGATAATGAAGAAGATAACCAATTCATCCGTAACAACTTACAAGATGCAAAATGGTTAATAAAAAGTTTAGAAAGTCGTAATGAAACTTTATTAAAAGTTGCCCAATGTATTGTTGAAAATCAACAACAGTTTTTTGAATATGGTGAAGAGCATATGAAACCTATGGTACTAGCGGATATTGCTTATCAGGTTGATATGCACGAATCGACGATTTCCCGTGTCACATCACAAAAATATCTACATAGTCCAAGAGGTATTTTTGAACTGAAATACTTTTTTTCTAGCCATGTTAACACTGATACCGGAGGAGAAGCCTCTTCTATCGCTATACGCGCGCTAGTAAAAAAACTCATTGCGGCAGAGAAACCTGCAAAACCCTTGAGTGATAACAAATTAACGAGCATACTAGCAGAACAGGGTATTCAAATTGCTCGTCGTACAGTTGCTAAATATCGAGAGTCTCTATCCATTCCACCCTCTAATCAGCGTAAAAAACTGATTTGAATTAACTGAGAAGGAAGATACTATGGAATTTCAAATTACTGGCCAAAATATTAAAATTACCGAAGCATTACGCCAAACCGTGGAAGATAAATGTTCAAAATTTGAACAATATTTTGACCATATCAATGCTATTCATGTAATTTTAAAAGTACAGAAATTTAATCAAATTGCTGAGGCAACGGCGAAAGTGAATGGAGCAGAACTACATGCTTCTGCTCAAGAAGATGATATGTATGCGGCAATTGATGCCATGGTAGAAAAAATGGCGCGCCAGCTTACTAAATACAAAGAAAAATTGAAACAACATTAATCTGTGTTATTAAACAACAAGGGCACTATGACACTAAATGTAGATTATCGATGTTAGTATCGTTCATGCCAGATATTCATTATGGATATCTGGTATAATTGCCCTAAGTGAATAAATCCAATGAACAGTGAAAAAAAATTATCATTAAGCTCGGTATTAACACCATCTTGTACACTAAATAATGTACATTGTACGAGTAAAAAACGAGCACTAGAAATTATTAGTGAAGTTGCTGCAATTGCACTGAATGTACCTGAAAGTGTCGTTTTTGACTCATTATTAACCCGTGAAAAAGTCGGCACAACCGGTATCGGCGGAGGTATTGCAATCCCACATGGCAAATTAAATGAAAACAATTCATCCGACGCAGTTGGTGTTTTTCTCCATTTAGATGAACCTATTGCTTTTGATGCCATTGATAATCAGTCAGTCGATTTACTGTTTGCATTATTAGTTCCTTCAGAGCAATGTAAAACACATTTACATACTCTCTCTTTAATTGCCAAACGGTTGGCTGATAAGAACCTATGTCGTCGTTTACGCGCTGCGCAAAGTAATGATGAACTCTATAAAATCATTACTGAATAACTGGTTTCTAAAAAATCTAAGCCAAATAATGATTTTTCTTTGTGAAGAAACTTAAGGGGTATGACTCATGGTGCTGATGATAGTCAGTGGCCGTTCTGGTTCAGGTAAATCAGTTGCTCTACGGGCACTGGAGGATATGGGTTTTTATTGTGTTGACAATCTGCCCGTTATTTTACTGCCAGAATTAGCAAATTCACTTACTGAACGACAAACTTCTGCGGCCGTGAGTATTGATGTTCGTAATATGCCAGACAACCCAACAATTTTCGAAAATGCGTTAAAAAATCTACCGGCTAGTTTTTCCCCACAATTACTTTTTCTTGATGCCGACCGTAATACACTGATCAGAAGATATAGTGATACACGCCGTTTACATCCACTCTCCAATAAAAATTTATCATTAGAAAATGCTATTGATGAGGAAAATGATCTATTAGAACCACTCCGCTCACGCGCAGATTTAGTTATCGACACCTCTGAAATGTCAGTACATGAACTGGCTGAAATGCTTAGAGCACGTTTATTAGGTAAACGGGAACGTGAATTGACCATGGTTTTCGAATCCTTTGGCTTTAAACATGGTATTCCGATCGATGCAGATTATGTGTTTGATGTCCGTTTTTTACCTAACCCACATTGGGATCCTAAATTACGTCCTATGACAGGTCTCGATCGTCCTGTTGCTGCCTTCCTTGACCGACACACAGAAGTGCATAACTTTATCTATCAAACCCGTAGTTATCTTGAATTATGGTTACCCATGTTAGAATCTAATAACCGTAGCTATTTGACGATTGCTATCGGTTGTACCGGAGGTAAACACCGTTCAGTTTATGTTGCCGAACAACTGGCTGATTACTTTCGCTCTAGAGGCAAAAATGTTCAGTCGCGTCATCGGACGTTAGAAAAGAGAAAGTCATGACTGTCTATCACCGCATTATTATAAAAAATCAACAGGGTATGCATGCCAGGCCAGCAATGATGCTCTGTGAACTAATCCAACAATTTAAATCTACAGTGCTGTTGCGCAATTGCCATAATGTAGAAGCTCAAGCAGATAGTGTTATAGCGATGTTGATGCTAGATTCAGAACAAGGTAGCTATATCGATTTTGAAGTAACCGGTCCAGATGAAGAACAGGCACTAGCAGTAATTATTCAACTTTTTCATCATAAACTTGAAGATGATTAACCAGTCTTTTTCAAAAATTTAATTCAATCAACGTTATTACAGCCACCTTTCACCGCTATTAACTACCTCAATCTTAAGCGATATCTGCTAACACTATTATTCTCTCTATGTCATCTAATACGCTGTGGCAAATTGAGTAAAAGTCATTCTGCCACACTAAAATGCTACTGAGTTGGCATCACCCCATCGATAACTTCCACGTCATCAGATAATTTCTGCTCTTGCTGTAAATGCCTATCATTTTAACCGTTCAATTTAGCCAAATCTTCTCATTCAGCGACAGCTGCATATTACCATGCATGCAGATCACCCAATAACATTAAGCCTGTTGCCAAATAGTGAACTCGCGCTGCTTTAAACAAAAACGACTCACATACACCTCAAAAACACGAGAGTGGTTCATTTTTTAATCTAAAATTGATTATTTTTAATTCAAAAAATGGCTATTTTATAGTCAACTTTTAATATTTTGATAAATTGCAATTAATCCGATTATTTGGCAACAGGCTTATAATACTAAAAGGAATTTTTAACAGAACAGGATGATTTTTTTCGCCTTTCATTTTCAAACCTCAAAAGAAATGAATTAAATTTACATGTAATTGCGTATTATATAATTAAGTTATAACTATATTAA
>NZ_NHNG01000064.1:0-10116 GCF_002287155.1 Arsenophonus sp. ENCA | reverse complement strand
AAGTCGCTCTGGTTGCCTGCATGCGCAAACTGTTGACCATCCTGAATGCGATGCTCAGAAAGAACGAAGAATGGGATGAATCCTACCATCAGGTTACTACGTAATTTTGTTGGTCAAGACAGTTGCTGACTTATCAGTAGCCCGTTTTCATCCACCTCTAGCCGACTGCTGCCTAGCTGATCATCATAACTGTAGCGCAGCTGATCGTTGTTGATCTTCGTTGGCTTACCTGTTGTCCAGTGCAGCGCTCGTACTTGCGCACGTCCTGCCTCACCCATGGTTGTTATCTCCAGCAGCTCTTGCACACCATTACCATTGGTTGTAGTACGCAGTTCAGCACCTGTCAGGTAAATCACTTGCTGTGTCTGCTCGTTATTACTCTGCTGTCTTACGGTGGTTTTAACCAATCGTTGACTATTGGCATCGTAACGATACCATTCCAGATCCGCGGGTTGCTCATTATGGACGGCTAATGTTACCGTTAGTAACTCTCCACGTGGCGTCCAGGTAAGCGTTTGCCCCGATAATAATTGCTGCTGCTGTCCACCTGAGGTAAACAGCCTGTCTACCATAGTCGGATCTTCGGTTAAGCTACTTAATACCGCCCGATTAGTGCGATCAGATACGGTAATATTGACGGTATAATTATTGTTACTGGTCGGGGCACTATGGCGTATTTGCGATAAATTACCACCACTATCGTAAGTGTAAGTTCGGCTATAATTGGCGAAGGTATTACTATCGATGAGAGATGCTAACAGTAACTGTGTAGTTTGCTGACCAATATTGGCCATTTCTCGGCCGGTAGCTTGCACCTGCTGGTAGAGACTATCATAGCGATAGTGATTTTCCGGCACAATTTTCTGATTACGCCAGAAGCGGGTCGCCTCAGCATCATTGGTAATACGTAACACATTACCTCCGGATCATAGTCATAACGCAGATCTTGCAGTATCTTGGCGCCTGCTATATGACCAGACGGTCGTTCCGTTTTGATATTAAGCAGACGCTGAGTTTCTGGCTCATACCTATAGCTAGTCACTATCCCATTGCCGTGCTCTTCACGTAATTTTTGCCCATTGGCGGCATAGGTTAAGGATTTAACAATGACCTGTTCACGGCCTGATTTTAGTGTCAGCCAGCTACTCATTAACATACCAGCCACGTCATAGGCCTGCCGCTGGCGATTACCGATCGCATCGGTACTCGTCAATATCGCACCAGTTGCATCACGGGTATACTGGTTAGTATAAATCGCTGCCGATAACTGCACATCCCAGTCAGATTCATCCTGTCCCTGCCAGTTAGCAACCAGATTATCTTGTAGTAAGCGACGTGAAGTGGATAACATGGCAACGCTTAAGGCGATACTATTGATTTGTTCGAGTCCCGCCGTATCATAGTGACGAATACAGGCACCGACTAAATTTAGTCTTTTCTCTGCCTGGCTATTACCAGCCCAGATAAAACGTTCGCTGATCTGAGACTCTTTACCTGGCTGTTGTTCCGTGATCGACAACAATCGCCCAAGCGAGTCACTATCTTCATACTGCCAGTGACAGCGGTATGAGGTGGCATTGACCGCAAAATGGGGCCTTTGAGCAATATCTTTCATCGTCACCGTCATTCCTGCATCAACACTCTCTACCGACAATACTTCACCACTAAGCGATGTTATGTAGCGGAAATTTGGTTTAACGGTATTATCGGTTTGCCGCTGTTGATATAAACGAGGATCTATGCTGTGGGCCAAAAAACCCAGCGCATTATTTTGATATCGCGTGATTAACGTCTCGATATTCTCAGGTGTATCCGGATGGCGATTATATTGAATTTGTCTGATGGACAGCCCACGATTATCTTGTACTAAGATGGTGGGGGTACTTTTAAATGATGCTGTGTCCATACTGCCTCCTTGGTTTTTGAGTGTTAGGTTAACTCAGTAGTAAGGGAAACGTATTTCTTAAACATATTCAATTGATATTTTTTAATTAACTAAAGCATAAACAGCAATAAACTGAATTTAAGCGATTAGCAAGAAAAAATTATCTAATTTGGCACAGGAAATAAATAGAAAATTCACCAGCAAGATTAAAATGTGATATCTACTCAGCACTTTTGTCACAGCCGTTCTGCAGCAATAAATAAAGCTACTTTTAAACAGTAGCTTTATATTATGTCTGCTTACATTTGGCTAATATTCGCTGAATATTACCGACAAGTTTATTTGTTGATCACAAGCGTTGTTATTTGAATAATATCGCTCATTGCGTTAACCAATATACTCTAACCCCTTCATGTAAGGACGTAAAACTTCAGGCACTTCAATCCGTCCATCAGCTTGCTGATAATTTTCCATTACCGCCACCAAGGTACGACCAATAGCCAAACCAGAGCCATTTAAGGTATGTACTAACTGTGGTTTTTTATCCTCTTTATGACGGAAACGCGCTTGCATGCGACGTGCCTGGAAGTCCCAGGTATTTGAACAAGAAGATATTTCGCGGTAGGTATTTTGGGCCGGTAGCCAAACTTCCAGATCGTAGGTTTTACAAGCTGCAAAACCCATATCGCCAGTACATAAAACAATTTTACGGTAAGGCAATTTTAACAATTGCAATACTTTTTCTGCATGGCCGGTTAATTCTTCCAGTGCCGCCATCGATTTTTCTGGCTCTACTATCTGCACTAATTCAACTTTATCAAATTGATGCATACGGATCAGGCCGCGCGTATCGCGGCCATAAGAGCCCGCTTCAGAACGAAAACAGGGAGTATGCGCTGTCAGGCGGAGAGGTAAACTATCTGCCGCTAAAATTTCATCCCGAACTAGATTAGTCACCGGCACTTCAGCGGTTGGGATCAACGCATATTGCTGATTTGATGCCTGTTCTTCCAATGGTTTGGTATGAAAAAGATCTTCACTGAATTTGGGTAACTGGCCGGTGCCATAAAGGGTGGCATGATTAACTAAATAGGGAACATAAGTTTCCATATAACCATGTTGTTCGGTGTGTAAATCCAACATGAATTGCGCCAATGCCCGATGCAAGCGCGCAATTTGGCCTTTCATGACCACAAAACGGGAACCAGTAATTTTTACCGCAGCCGAAAAATCCAAACCATCAGTTAATTCACCTAATGCCACATGATCCTTAATGGTAAAATCATATTGACGCGGCTCACCCCAACGACTTATTTCGACATTGTCGGTTTCATCGTTGCCGTCTGGTACACTGTCATCAGGTAAGTTGGGTAAACTTAAAGCAATATTACGAATGTCATCCTGTATTTGCGTTAGTTTATTTTTGGCACTATCCAGCTCTTCACCTAACTGGTTAACTTGCTTACGTAAAGCTTCAACATCTTCACCGCGCGCTTTTGCTGCACCGATGGTCTTCGAGCGGGAATTTCGTTCTGCCTGCAAGCTTTCTGTTTTAATTTGTAAATCTTTGCGTTCTTGCTCTAGTTTACGCAACATATCTACATCGAGAATAAATCCCCTACGAGCCAGTTTTTCAGCAACTACGTTTAGCTCATTACGCAGTAAATTTGGATCGAGCATGCTTAACCTGTAAAATTATTATGGTTTAAAAATAAAAACAACCTGTCAGTTTTCTCTGATGCTTAACACTTTTTYAGCCTGTTCTGGCTACATTACCCCATTGWGATTTTTAACGATAGCGTTTTATTAAGCTATTTTGATCCAATTCAGCCAGCCAGGATAATTTTTCGCCAATTTTTCCTTCTAAACCACGATTTGATGGAAAATAATMACGTGTTTCTTGCATCTCGGCGGGAMAGTAATTTTCACCAGCAGCATAAGCATTGAGCTCATCGTGAGCATAGCGATAATCTTGACCTAAACCCATCTCTTTCATTAACTTAGTCGGTGCATTACGTAAATGAGGGGGGACATCATAATCTGGCTGTTGCTTTGCGTCTGTTATGGCGGCCTGAAAAGCCTTATAAACGGCATTACTTTTAGCAGCACAAGCTAAATAGACAATTGCTTGGGCAATGGCTCGCTCTCCTTCCGCTGGGCCAACACGGGTGAAACAATCCCACGCCGCGATCGCAACTTGCATTGCTCTCGGATCAGCATTGCCTATATCTTCAGAAGCAATAGCCAGCAGGCGACGAGCAACATATAAGGGGTCACCGCCAGCAGTGATAATTCGAGCATACCAATAAAGCGCTGCATCGGGGGCAGATCCACGGACAGATTTATGTAGTGCGGAAATGAGATCATAATAACGATCGCCTTTATTATCAAAACGAACGCTTCTTTCACCACTAATTTCTTTTAGTAAATTTACGGCTAATATTCGCTGATCTTTATCATTGATCTCAGCCATATCAACCATCATTTCTAGTAAATTTAATGCTCGTCTGGCATCACCATTGGCTAATTGGGCTATCATGTCACGGGTGTCATCGGGCAAAATAATTTTCTGGCCACCATACCCACGTTCTCTATCCTCGATTGCCTGCTGCAAAACCATGACAATTTCTTCATTAGAAAGCAGTTTCAGTAAATAAACCCGCGCACGTGAAAGTAAGGCTGAGTTGAGCTCAAAAGAAGGATTTTCTGTTGTGGCGCCAATAAACGTTACCGTACCATCCTCTATATGAGGTAAAAAGGCATCTTGTTGACTTTTATTGAAGCGATGAACTTCATCGACAAATAAAATCGTTCTTCGCCCTAATTGCCGATTTTGGCGAGCAATTTCTATCGCCTCGCGGATTTCTTTGATACCTGAGGTTACAGCTGAGATCTTTTCAATGGCGGCATCCGCATAGTGACCGATAATTTCAGCCAGGGTCGTTTTTCCGGTACCTGGCGGCCCCCACAAAATCATGGAATGCAGTTGGCCTGCACCAATAGCGCGCGCGAGTGGCTTGTCCTTAGCTAATAAATGGAGCTGGCCAATATATTGCTCTAAGTTGATTGGCCGCATTTTTGCGGCCAATGGTTGAAATTCATTAGATGAAAAATCAAGTGGCAAATTAGTCACCTCTCCTCCTTGACCTTTGATCATCAACCGTTACACCTTGTGGTGGATCAAATTTAAATTTGTTGTCATCAACATGGCTATTTTGCTGGCCTTTGAGCTGATATGAACTCATCTGGCCATATTGCTCTACCGCTGTAAATTGTTGAATAGTGCCATCAGGCTGAACAGTAATGGAAAAATGTTTCAAATTTCCCTTATTTTGGATCGCTGTTAGCAGAAAATTATTATCATTTTGACTAATCTGATAACGTTTCCAATCCTGCGGATCATTCCGGGTTATCAACATAAACGGTGTATCCGTCGTTGCCTGACTCAATAAAGTTACCGTAACTTGCTCAACAAAAGGATTATAAAACCAAAGATTAGTACCATCAGAAACTAACCAACTTTCATCCGGTGCTACCATATGCCAGTTAAATAAATTTGGCCGTTTGATCCATAGCTGGCCTTCACCTTGCTGAATTAAATCACCATCAGCACTGGTCACCTTTTGTGTAAAATTGGCATGAAAACTATTTATTTTATTTAGGCGCATTTGCAGTTCAGAAGCGGCATCTGCCCATACCTGGCTAATATGAAAAGTTATCGCTAACAAGCCTAACATTATCAATTTTTTCATTAAGTAATGACCTTTTTATCCATCATATTTATTGGTTTTAAGATAATATGTTAAATCAATGTCCTGTCGGTGGTGGTGTTAAGACTTCGCGATTACAATTGTGGCCTGGTTCACTAACAATCCCTTGCGCTTCCATCTGTTCAACAATCCTCGCGGCACGATTATAACCAATGCGGAATTGTCGTTGAACGCCAGATATTGAGACGCGTTGCTTTTCCGTCACAAATTCAACCGCTTGATCAAATAGTGGATCAAGCTCTTCATCACCATCATAACCATTACCACCCTCACCCTCATCGCTAGCCTTAGTAATGTTATCAATATACTCGGGCTTACCTCTAGCTTTCCAATCTTTAACCACATCATGCACTTCCTGATCGCGAACAAACGCACCATGGACACGAATTGGAATAGAGGAGTTAGGCGGTAAGTAAAGCATATCGCCCATGCCTAATAAAGATTCAGCGCCACCTTGATCAAGGATGGTGCGAGAATCTATCTTGCTTGATACAGTAAACGCAATCCTAGTCGGTATATTCGCCTTAATTAAACCGGTAATAATATCAACCGATGGCCTTTGCGTCGCCAAAACAAGGTGAATACCAGCTGCCCGCGCTTTTTGTGCTAAACGTGCAATTAGCTCTTCAACTTTCTTGCCAGCGGTCATCATGAGATCGGCAAATTCATCAACCATAACAACAATATAAGGCTCTTTTTTCAGTACCGGGTGACTACTATCCATGCTATCGCCTGGCTTCCAAAATGGATCAGGTATTGGGCGCCCCATACGTTCAGCAGCATTAATTTTATCGTTATAGCCCACTAAATTTCTTACCCCTAAAGCAGACATTAGCTTATAGCGACGTTCCATTTCATTAACACACCAACGCAGTGCATTAGCGGCATCTTTCATGTCGGTGACAACTTCGGTCAGCAAATGAGGAATGCCCTCATAAATAGAGAGTTCCAACATCTTAGGATCGATCATGATAAAACGAACATCCTCAGGCTTTGCTTTATACAAAATACTGAGGATCATGGCGTTAACCCCAACCGATTTACCCGAACCAGTGGTACCAGCAACCAATAAATGGGGCATTTTTTCTAAATCAGCAATAACCGGTTCACCTTCAATATCCTTACCTAACACAATGGTTAATGGTGAGGGGTTACGCCGAAATTTATCACAATCAAGCACTTCGCGTAGATAAACCGTCTGACGCTTTCTATTGGGCAATTCTAATCCTACATAAGGTTTACCCGGTATCACCTCAACAATGCGTACCGCGGTTGCTGATAAGGAACGGGCTAAATCCCTTGATAAATTAGAAATACGTGCCGCCTTCACGCCAGGAGCTAACTCCAATTCAAAGCGGGTAATAACCGGCCCTGGAGAAAAACCAACAACTTCCGCTTTTACCCGATAATCGCTTAAACGAGCTTCAATTAAACGGGATGTTTGCTCCAGTGCAAACATATCAACCGGCTCATTTTGGGCGGGTGGGCTGGCAAGTAGGTCTAATGATGGTATCGGTGTTGTAGGTTTTGGTAATGGTTGATCACTACGTACCAGAAAAGGATGAAAAAGACTTCCCTGCTCAGGTAATGTTTGTTCGACGTTCTGCTTTTTATCCTTAGTAGATAGCGGTATTTTGCTGACCTCTTTTGCTAGTTGTTCCTGCAATACCGTTCCATTTTCTGCCAATGGCCATTTATGCTCTATATGCGGCTGGATTTCAACTGATGTATTTAATTCTGCCTCATCTGATGTAATCGGTTTGTCTTTGTCATCGATTCTATCTGTTGGCGGATTAAGATTGTTAGTTATATCAGTGTCATAACGTTTATTTTGCTGCTGCAAAAACTGTTCACGTAATTTATCTTCATTCCAATCATCAATACTAAACTCAGCACCATCCGGTTGCGTTACTAAATTTTGATAAGCGTTTTGATCAGCAGCCAATTCCTGCTCTTTTTGTGTCGTTAGACGATTGCCGTAAAGTTCACGTCGCGTTGGTAAACGAACAGGATTAGGACGTGGAAATTCTGGGCCAATTCCCTTTTTAATTTGCGATTTTACTGGCGTGAAAGCAGTACTAGGGTCAACCTCGGCATCTATTTTTGTTACCGATGATATTAATGTTTCACTTAAATTTGCGGTTTTATCTTGCTCGCTAACTTGAGTAACGGTATTAGCATCTATCGATTTATTTAGATTAACATCATCATCCATTGGAACAGGTATATCTGAAGGTTTGCTAAAGATATCTTCATCATATTTGTCCAGCGCTGCTGATTGAATATCAAAACCAACTTCAGTTTTATCAGGCATCAGAGTGGATGCCTTTTCACCATGCAATTCATGGTTTTTATTATTGCTCAATTCCTCTTTCGCTAGCTGACTAATTGGCGAAGCTGAAAAAAGTACATCATCAGGATCGATATAATCTACATTGGTGCCATCGTACAATTTAGCCGGATGAGGTGAAACATAAGCCTCTGTTGTCTGACGCTTGTTATTTCTACGAGTACGATTAGTGATTAGTGATATGGTTGCTAAAACTAGTGCGCCAATCTTTTCCGCAATCGTCAACCATGACCAACCGGTAAATAAGGTGAAACTAACTGCCCATATACAAAGTAACGCTAAAGTTGTTCCTAAAATATTAAACCAAGGCAAGATGGCATTACTAAAAACACTACCAATAATTCCGCCAGAGGAAAAATTAGGTAAATCATCAATATTAAGTGATTCAAGAGCACACGATGTAATTATTAGCGCCAACCCACCGATCAGGCGTAAGGAAAGGACAAAAAAATCCAGACAATTCTGGTTATCAATATCTTTAAATACATTCCAACATCCTAACAACATAACTAATGGTATAGCATAGGCTAAAATGCCAAAAACAGAGAAAAGAATATCCGCTGACCAAGCACCAATACCGCCAGCTAAATTTTTAATCGGTTCATTCCAGGTGGTCTGCGACCAGCTAGGATCGGAGGGATGAAAACTTATCAGGGCCACCACTAAAAAAATTGCCCAGATAGTAATTATAAGTAAAATAATCTCTGTCAGTATCTTGCCATTACTGATCTTTTTTAACTTAATATTTTTGTCTTCTGTATATTCCTGGCCCAAAACTAACACTCCAGGTTTTTCCTGTTGATTGAAAGGAACAACGCTGAGTAATGCTCAGCGTTGAAACTGTATGCATAAACAGGAGTGTACCTAACTTTTTCCAGTTTTGCATCTATTTGATTAGCGTGTCTTAATGACCAAACGATTACTCTGTTTTACCTCTTCCATTACGACATAAGTGCGGGTGTCATTGACACCTGGAAGACGGAGTAAAGTCTCTCCTAACAATTTACGATAAGCAGACATATCAGGAACTCGTGTTTTAAGTAAATAATCAAAATCCCCAGAGACTAAATGACATTCCTGAATTTCCTCCAGTTTTTGCACAGCGGCATTAAACTGTTCAAAAACATCCGAAGCACCATGGTGCTCCGGAGCACCATGGTTCAAGGTAATCTCAACAAAAACCAACAAAGATGCATCGAGATAGTGTGGATTTAATAAAGCAGTATAATTTAAAATAAAACCTTGACGTTCCAACCGGCGCACGCGTTCCAAACAAGGTGTTGGTGATAACCCTACTCTCTTAGAAAGCTCTACATTAGAAATACGACCATCCTTTTGTAATTCATTCAGTATGTTCCTATCTATACGATCAAGATCTTTTCCTGGACGCTTTTTGTTATCAATCATTTCGTTATCTCTCTTTTATCTATTTTTTTATACCCATTACATTCCCTATTTTCTTTTCTTATGATTGAATTGGAAAAGATGCAATAAGGTTAAACTCCGCCTGACCATTAGTATTTAGTAGTATAATTCATCTTGTAGATAAGTCATCTGGTTAGTTTTCAATTTGATAATGAAAAGTAGGATATTTATCTATTTGTTTAAATGATGTTCAATTTCAATTAATCAAATGAGGTAATTAATCCTACAAGATGTTTTCTCAAATACACAACCGATTGTCAAAGATTATGAATAAAAATCAGAACATCATATGGAAACGAATGTATTATTAGCTAATTGTCAATAAGACATAAGGAAAATTCTTAATTTAAAACGTTATTTCACGAAAAATAATCTTTTTTCATGACTTGCTGCCTTAATAAAATGTTAAAGGCAAGCTAACACGAGTTTCGCAGTCTCTAAAAAAGAAGTATAAATTTAAAAACAAGAAAAAATCAGGATGTTCATATTTTGTCCGGTTATCCATGCATTAAAGATATCTATAAAATATTCTTGCAAGTAAGCAGTGTAAGATACTCTAGTTTGGCGTTATCAGAAGTCAGCCCATCGCCTTTATCTCATGACACGGTTAGCCGATGGTTAAAAAGTAGATGTTTCCGCCCTAAAGACCTATGGCGATTAGTTGAACCTTCTATAGACAAAAAAAG
>NZ_NHNG01000642.1:0-10498 GCF_002287155.1 Arsenophonus sp. ENCA | reverse complement strand
ACTTGTCGATCGTCTGTTGGTGATACTGGTTTGCAAAGAGGTCATTCTTAATGGCGCTGCGTTTCTTCATGGTGGTTAGCTCAGTAGACCAGCTTCCGATAACTTTATCAGCAAAATCAAACTCGGCTTAGGTTTTTCGAGGTGCCCAATATTCATAAATGTGAAGATGACATTGTGGCAGAAAGCATTTTTTGAGGCATAATATGGTGCAATTAATTTACTAGGAGTGCTGTTGTGTCAACTGAAAAAAATAGAGATAGTCATCCGTTGATAGAACAATTTCTCGATACTATTTGGCTTGAGCACAATTTAGCCGCTAATACGCTTTCTTCTTACCGTACTGATTTACAAGCATTAATTAATTGGTTATCGCGCTATGGTCATGATCTGCTTACGGTGGAGATTATGGATTTACAATCTTTTCTGGCAGAACGGGTAGAGGGCGGTTATAAAGCCACCAGTTCTGCTCGTTTACTGAGTGCCATGCGACGCTTATTTCAGTATTTCTATCGTGAGAAACTGCGCACCGATGATCCGACGGCACAATTGTCGGCACCTAAATTGCCAAAACGGCTGCCTAAGGATCTTAATGAGAAACAAGTTGAAGATTTACTGCATGCACCTATCACTAATGATCCGATTGAATTAAGAGATAAAACGATGCTTGAGGTGCTTTATGCATGTGGGCTACGTGTTTCTGAACTGGTTGGGCTAACATTAACAGATATTAGTTTACGTCAGGGTGTTATTCGGGTAGTGGGAAAAGGTAATAAAGAACGATTGGTACCCTTGGGTGAAGAGGCTATTTATTGGTTGGAAACTTATTTAACCGAAAGTCGTCCAATCTTACTTAATGGATTGACTAATGATGTATTATTTCCGAGTAAAAGAGGTACGCAAATGACACGTCAGACTTTTTGGCATCGGATTAAACATTATGCAGCAATTGCTGGAATTGATAGTGAAAAACTTTCTCCTCACGTATTAAGACATGCTTTTGCCACCCATTTGCTGAATCATGGGGCAGATCTCCGTGTAGTACAAATGTTACTTGGACATAGTGATCTTTCTACCACCCAGATCTATATCCATGTTGCCACAGAGCGTTTAAGGCAATTGCATCAACAACATCATCCTCGAGGTTGATTGAGGATAAAGGAAATTCTAAATGAAAAAAAATATCGTATGGTTAATTGGTCTTCTGGCCGCAATGTCACATTCTGCATTGGCTGATGATGTGGCAATTAAAAGAACATTGAATAAAATGGGCATAGAAACTGAGAATATCCATCCGTCACCTATTGTAGGTTTAAGTACAGTAATTACTAGCCAAGGTCTGGTTTATGTGACTGAAGACGGTAAGTATTTATTAGAAGGGCCTATTTATGATTTAAGTGGTCAAATGCCGGTTAATGTTACAAATCAGATCTTGGCAAAGAAAATAGAAGCAATGAGTGACCAGATGATCATATTTAAAGCACCAGAGGAAAAATATGTTGTCACCGTGTTTACCGATGTTACCTGTGGTTATTGCAAGAAATTTCATCAAGATATAGCAGAATATAATAAAAAGGGTATCAGCATACGTTATTTGGCATTCACTCGTAATGGCCTTCACCACGAATCAGCTAAAACAATGACATCTATCTGGTGTAGCGCTAATCGACAAAAAGCATTAACAGACGCTTTTAAAGGCGAAGCGATTTCTCCGATTGAAAAATGCAAAACAGTCGATATTGCCGCTCAATTTAATATCGGTCATATGCTTGGTATCAATGGAACACCCGCTATGGTGTTAGAAGATGGCACAGTAATACCTGGTTATATGACTGCAGATGATTTAGTTAAAGGGTTAGAAAAACTTAAGAAAAAATCATAATGAGTTAACAATAAATATGAAAATACAGCTTCGTCGCCGACCGAAAGCAAATGATAGCCACCTTCCTACTCATTTGTCTCCGGTATTACGCCGTTTGTACGCTATGAGAGGTGTGTTATCAGAAAATGAGTTAGAAACAGGTGCAAAAGGATTGCTTAATTACCAATCACTTAATGGTATTGAAACAGCGGTTCAGTTGTTAATCACTGCTCTGAATGAACATTGGCGAATTATAGTGGTCGGTGATTTCGACGCCGATGGTGCAACCAGTACGGCATTGACACTGCGAGCGCTGGGCGCGATCGGATATCGTCATTTTGATTATTTGGTTCCTAACCGATTTGAAGATGGCTATGGGCTTAGCCCGCAGGTTGTTGATCAAGTAATTAAAAGAAAAGCGCAACTTATTATTACCGTTGATAATGGCATATCTTCCTATGAAGGCGTTGCTGTTGCTCAACAACACGGTATAAAAGTGATTATTACCGACCACCATTTACCAGGAGAAACCCTACCTTGTGCAGAAGCAATTATTAATCCTAATTTAGCTGATTGTCACTTTCCATCAAAAGCATTAGCGGGGGTTGGTGTCAGTTTTTATTTGATGTCCGCATTACGTGCTGCGTTGCGCCAGACTGGTTGGTTTGAGCAACAAACACGTAGGATACCTAATCTGGCTGAATTATTAGATTTGGTTGCATTAGGTACGGTGGCTGATGTTGTTCCCTTGGATAGTAATAATCGTATTTTAGTCTATCAAGGTTTAAATCGTATTCGAGCGGGACGAAGCTGTGTCGGGATCAAAGCCTTGATTGAAGTTTCCAAACGTGATGTCAGTCGTCTGGTTGCTAATGATTTAGGTTTCTCAATTGGGCCACGGCTTAATGCAGCGGGAAGATTAGATGATATGTCAATCGGTGTAGAACTATTATTGACTGATGATATCGTTCACGCTAGAAAATTGGCTAATGAATTAGATAGTTTAAATCGTACCCGCCGCGAAATCGAACAGGATATGCAGCAAGAGGCTTGGCAGATTTTTGAGCAAATAGAAAAAAAATGTCATCAAATACCCAATGGTCTTGTACTTTATCATCCTGAATGGCATCAGGGAGTAGTAGGAATATTGGCTTCTCGGATCAAAGAACGATTTCATCGTCCGGTCATCGCTTTCGCGCCGGCTGGCGAAGGGATTTTGAAGGGGTCAGGGCGTTCCATCTATGGTTTGCATTTACGGGATGCTCTTGAACGCTTAGATACACTTAATCCGGGATTAATTTTAAAGTTTGGTGGCCATGCTATGGCGGCAGGATTAACGCTGGAGGAGCAGAAGTTTATTCAGTTTCAAGAGAACTTTGCTAATCTGATGGCAGAACTACTGGATAACGATATGCTGGAAGGAGTTATTTGGAGTGATGGTGAACTAAATAATGAAGAGTTATCATTGGATATTGCTGAACTAATTAGAAATGGCGGGCCATGGGGACAGGCTTTCCCTGAGCCAATTTTTGATGGCAAATTTCGCCTACTGCAACAACGTATTGTCGGTGATTGTCATCTAAAAGTGATGTTAGAACCACTGGCTGGTGGTCCGATGATAGATGGCATCGCCTTTAATATTGATACCGCTTATTGGCCTGACAATAGTATTAAAATGGTCGAATTGGCTTATAAACTTGATGTGAATGAGTATCGTGGTAATCGTAACATCCAGTTACTCATTCAGCATTTGTGGCCTTGCGAATAGTATTTAGTCTATTTTGACCATCAACAGTGGTAGGTATAGTCATGATTTCCCTTATTATAATCACTATTTTTCTGCCACTAGTTACAAGTAGTTAGATTTAAAGCATTATTCTTATAGTGGCAGTTACTGACTAAAAGCGGCTAATTGGTCGGTAATATGAGTTATCATGAAGCATATTGACTGAAAAACTATAATCCAGCAATCAGATCCGCTACAATAGGCGGTTTATATTTTTATGACTTTTAATGAAAATAACATAAATAAGATATAAGGGTATGTTTGAAATTAATCCAATAAAAAACCAAATTCAGGATCTGTCTGAGCGGACGAAGATCTTGAGGGGGTATCTTTGACTATGATTCCAAGAAAGAACGTTTGGAAGAAGTGAATGCAGAACTTGAGCAGCCTGATGTGTGGAACGAACCAGAGCGAGCCCAAGCGTTGGGTAAGGAGCGTTCTTCTCTTGAAGCAATAGTAGAAACTATTGATGCCTTGATACAAGGTTTAGACGATGTATCTGGTTTGCTCGATTTGGCAATTGAAGCCGATGATGAAGAAACTTTTCATGAGGCGGTGGCGGAGTTAACGCAGCTGGAAGGAAAACTGGGGCAATTAGAATTTCGTCGTATGTTTTCAGGGCAGTATGACAGTGCTAATTGTTATCTTGATTTACAGGCAGGCTCAGGAGGAACTGAGGCGCAAGATTGGGCTAGCATGTTGATGCGCATGTATCTTCGTTGGGCAGAGTCAAAAGGTTTTAAAACAGAGATTATTGAAGCGTCAGATGGTGATGTTGCTGGCTTAAAATCTGCCACGATAAAGATTATTGGTGAGTATGCTTTTGGTTGGTTACGGACTGAAACCGGTGTTCATCGATTAGTGCGTAAAAGCCCTTTTGATTCAGGTGGTCGCCGCCATACCTCATTTAGCTCAGCGTTTATTTATCCTGAAGTGGATGATGATATAGATATTGAAATCAATCCGGCAGATTTACGCATTGATGTTTATCGGGCGTCTGGGGCTGGTGGCCAACATGTTAATAAAACAGAGTCAGCGGTGCGTATAACCCATATTCCAACTGGCATTGTTACCCAATGTCAAAATGATCGTTCTCAACATAAGAATAAAGATCAGGCATTGAAGCAGCTAAAAGCAAAATTATATGAACTAGAGATGCAAAAGAAAAATGCCGATAAACAAGCATTAGAAGAAAATAAATCTGATATTGGCTGGGGTAGCCAAATTCGTTCTTATGTGCTGGATGATTCTCGAATTAAAGATCTACGAACCGGTGTTGAAAATCGCAATACCCAAGCTGTGCTGGATGGTGATCTGGACAAATTCATTGAAGCAAGCTTAAAAGCTGGCCTATGAGGAAAAAAGATGTCTCAACAACAACAGGGTACTGAGCGGTCCCTTGATTTAAATAATGAATTAAAAACTCGGCGTGAAAAACTGGCCGGATTGCGTGGTAATGGCATTGCTTTTCCTAATCATTTTCGCCGTGAGTATTTATCTGGCGATTTGCATGGTAAATATGATGAAAACCATGCGGAAGAACTTACTGCACTGAATATTGACGTCTCTGTTGCCGGGCGAATGATCACACGCCGTATCATGGGTAAAGCCTCTTTTGCGACTTTACAAGATATGGGTGGTCGTATTCAGATTTATGTTTCTCGCGATGACTTACCAGAAGGTATTTATAACGAACAGTTTAAGAAATGGGATCTGGGCGATATTCTTGGTGTTAAGGGTAAATTATTTAAGACCCAAACAGGTGAGTTAACCATCCATGCGCATGAAATCTATTTATTAACCAAAGCATTACGGCCTTTGCCAGATAAATTCCATGGGCTGGCAGATCAGGAAACGCGTTATCGCCAACGTTACCTCGATCTTATTGCTAATGAACAATCACGCCAGACTTTTATTACGCGTTCACGTGTGTTGTCGGCTTTACGTAACTTCATGGTTAGTAAAGATTTCATGGAAGTTGAAACACCCATGATGCAGGTTATACCGGGTGGTGCCGCAGCACGTCCATTTATTACTCATCATAATGCGTTAGATATTGATATGTATCTGCGTATTGCGCCAGAACTTTATTTGAAACGTTTAGTTGTTGGCGGATTCGAGCGAGTTTTTGAAATTAATCGTAATTTTCGTAATGAAGGCATTTCGCCACGGCATAATCCAGAGTTTACCATGATGGAACTGTATATGGCTTATGCTGATTATAAAGATCTTATTGTGTTAACCGAAGAGTTATTTAAAACTGTAACGCAAGAAGTATTAGGCACAACCCAGGTAACATATGGTGAGCATTCATTTGATTTCGGGCAGCCTTTTAGCAAAATGACGATGAAAGAAGCGATAGTTAAATATCGTGCCGAAACTGATCCGGCTGATTTGGATGATCTGGCTAAAGCGACAATCATTGCAAAATCACTCAATATTGAGGTAGAAAAAGGCTGGGGATTAGGCCGTCTGCAGTGTGAGATTTTTGAGGCAGTGGCGGAAAGCCATTTGATCCAACCGACATTTATTACTGAATATCCGGCAGAAGTTTCTCCTTTGGCTCGTCGTAATGATAATAATCCCTTTATTACCGATCGATTTGAATTCTTTATTGGTGGTCGTGAAATTGGTAATGGTTTTTCTGAGCTTAATGATGCAGAAGATCAAGCTGAACGCTTTGCTGAGCAGGTTCGTCAGAAAGATGAGGGTGATGATGAAGCCATGTTTTATGATGAAGATTATATCACTGCACTGGAGCATGGATTGCCACCAACGGCCGGTTTAGGCATTGGTATTGATCGGATGATCATGCTACTAACCAATAGTCATACAATTCGTGATGTTATTCTGTTTCCAGCATTACGGCCTGGTAAATAGTTTAGCAAATTGGATAAATAGCAATGCCCGTCTGAAGCCAGGCATTGCTATTTTTTGTTCGATCTATTATTTGTCGCCAATATAATATTCAACGCTTGCCTGATTAGGGTTGTTTGTCGTCAGTATAATATTTAACGCCGATGCGGATAATCTCCCGCCCTTGTGTGCGCCGATGTTTATTGGTATCACGCAGAGAATAGATACAACCGCAGTATTCTTGTTGATAAAATTGCTCGCGCTTACTAATTTCTACCATTCTTGCGGAACCATCTTGTTTACGCCAGTTATAGTCCCAATAAGTTAGGCCATCATAATGGCTGGCGGCACGCTTACCGCAATCATTGATCTGTTGCATATTCTTCCAGCGAGAAATACCTAATGAACTGGAGATAATGCTAAAATCATGCTCGGCAGCATAAAGAGCGGTATGCTCAAATCGCATATCAAAACACATAGTGCAACGAATTCCACGCTCAGGTTCTTGCTCCATCCCCTTGGCACGTGCAAACCAGTTATCACTATCATAATCAGCATCAACAAATGGCACATTATGCTGTTCGGCAAAACGAATATTTTCGTTTTTGCGGATCTCATATTCTCGTTGTGGGTGAATATTTGGATTATAGAAAAAAATAGTATAATCAATACCTGAAGCACTTAATGCTTCCATTACTTCACCTGAGCAAGGAGCGCAACAAGAATGCAGTAATAATTTATTTGCGCCATTAGGCAGCGTTAGTTTAGGACGGGTAAATTTATCCATGGTTGCAAATTTTTATAGTAATCGATAATAGGGCTAATAATAACAGCAAGCGAGAGATATATAATAGTCTTTTTATTTTTTGGGTCAAATTTGTTTGCGATGGACGCCGAGAAGGTTTATTGCCGCTTATAATCGATAAAAACACCCACTATATTTTACTTAAAGTAATTTTAAATCGACTTAGATTGATATAAAAATTTATTTTATTAGATATTAATATAATATTGGATAATTTTTCATTGTGGTATTAACTAATATAAATAGTTAGTTAAAGTAAAACTTTTTTATATCAAATACTGCAATAAGATAATATTTCAACCAAGAAAAGATATAGCAGAGAATATGGTAAATAAAATTTAGCAACTGTTATTTAGTATAAAAACTTCTACTAAACAACAGTGTTAGCTAGTGGTAAATAAATAGAGAAATTTTATGAAGAAATTGAATGTTATGAATTAAATTTTAAGCTGGAGAAAATATTGAAGCATTTGTTAAATATTTTAATAATAGAATTTTTGGTTAAGGAACTCGCCTTTTATCTGTTTTTATATCACTAAATGATGCTTTAGTTGCTTACTGTTAGGGGCTGTCGTCACGAGTTAAAGAGAAGTATCGTTTGTTTTTTTTTAAACAAAAACAACAGAGAAAAGGTAGATTTACATCATAAGTTTGATTAAATAAATCATCTTACAGGCATGGTGGTGAGTAAATTTCGACCATAAATTGAATGTTAAATATACTATATCTCGGTATGTTCATCTTGTGACGACAGCACCTAATACAGCAACAGTTATTCCATCATGTTTTAATCCAGTTTTATGGCTAATTCCATCTATACCTATTGCTAAACCACTGGTAATTGTAAATTTGTGATGTACCAGTTCCTGACTAAATATTTGAGCCTATTTCTCACCATAAAAATCATTATAACGACTCCCTACCAAAGCAATTTGAGTAGAAGAAAGCGCTTTCTCTTTACCAGCAACGAAGAGTATAATTGGTGGCGAATATATCTGTTTTAATAAATATGGATAATTTGGATCGGATAACGTAATGAGTTTATGCTCGCTTACATCAAGCCATTTCATTGCCGCATAAATAGCTTTTGAATTTGCATGAGTAAATTGTATACATTGATTCGGTGATAACCCACATGCCCGAAGAGAAGCAATTTTAACATTATTCAATGCAATAAGTTTCTCTACAATTGCAGCAGCATTGACAGTTGAAAGATGAGAGACCATTCTCATACGTAACCATATTTCCATTGGATCCATATACTTTCCAGACTTAATTGGCAATAAGTGTGTTCCATTTATAACCAATACTGTCAATCATAATGAGAAATGTCTAGAATAGGTATTAAATAAGTTTCACTTTTTGGATATAGCTTTAAACATTTATGTCAGTATTAAATATATTACATTACCCAGATGAGCGTCTTCGCAAAATTGCAGAACCGGTAAAAAAAGTTGATGCAGAAATACAACGTATCGTGAATGATATGTTTGAAACGATGTATGAAGAAGAAGGTATCGGTTTAGCCGCAACACAGGTTAATATTCATCAAAGAATTATTGTTATAGACGTTTCAGAATCTCGTAATGAAAGATTGGTACTTATAAATCCTGTTATCCTAAAAACAGCTGGTGAAACTGGAATTGAAGAAGGTTGTCTTTCTGTACCGGAACAACGGGCATTTGTATCTCGTGCTAAATGGGTCAAAATTAAAACCTTAGATGTCAATGGTAAAGAGTTTGAATTAGAAACTGATGATCTACTTGCTATCTGTATTCAACATGAAATAGATCATCTAAATGGCAAATTATTTATTGACTATCTTTCTGCATTAAAACGCCAACGCATTAGGCAGAAAATTGAAAAGCTTGAACGTCTAAAAGCTAAAACAACAAAATGATATTTATCATATTTTATAATATAGGGATCTTTACGTGTCAGACTGTCTACGAATCATTTTTGCCGGCACCCCAGATTTTGCAGCACAACATTTAGCTGCATTACTTGGTATCAAGGATAAGTATCAAATTGTTGGCGTTCTGACACAACCTGATAAACCAGCTGGAAGAGGGCGAAAACTCGCATCAAGCCCAGTAAAAACGCTAGCCGAAGAAAATAATATTCCTATTTTTCAGCCAACAACTCTAAAAACAGCAGACAGTCAGCGCTGGATTAAAAATCAGCATGCCGATGTTATGATTGTTGTCGCATATGGCTTAATTTTACCTGAAATTGTACTAAATATGCTACCAATGGGCTGCCTGAATGTTCATGGCTCACTACTACCCCGCTGGAGAGGCGCAGCGCCAATCCAACGCTCAATTTGGGCTGGTGATAAAGAAACCGGTATTACGATTATGCAAATGGATATTGGTCTGGATACCGGAGATATGCTTTACAAAGTTAGCTGCCC
Source organism: Arsenophonus sp. ENCA (assembly GCF_002287155.1). Taxonomy (NCBI): domain Bacteria; kingdom Pseudomonadati; phylum Pseudomonadota; class Gammaproteobacteria; order Enterobacterales; family Morganellaceae; genus Arsenophonus; species Arsenophonus sp. ENCA. Next base: position 780 of record NZ_NHNG01000642.1, on the reverse strand, counting down.
TATTGAACTAAAAGATACTAGCGCAACCCTATATCAAAAAATTGCAAAACTAGGCCCTATTGCACTCCTACATACTCTTGATTTACTCACTTCAGGTCAAGCAAAACCAGAAGAGCAAAATGATACATTCGCTAACTATGCTGAAAAACTGAATAAAGATGAAGCATTAATTGATTGGACACTTTCGGCTGAAGAAATTGAGCGATGTATCCGGGCATTCAATCCTTGGCCAGTAAGTTATTTTATTGTTGCAGATCAACCTATTAAAGTTTGGTATGCCGAAGTCATTGATCATGAAATTGACGCTTCACCACCGGGAACAATTTTAAGTGCCGATAAAACAGGGATCAAAGTGGCAACCGCGAAAGGTATTTTAAATATCTTAAAAATACAACCGGCCGGTAAAAAAATAATGTTAGCTAGTGATTTTCTAAACTCTCGTCACGGATGGCTTATTCCTGGCAGAATAATAAATTCAGCATTGCAACCAAATTAGTAATAAATTTCTTGTTTGCATTTATGATTAGTGGGTAATTATATTTAACATGAACACGAGTTTCGCACAAAACTAATTTGGGTACGCTAATAAAACACGGATGTGCTCAGCAATAGCATTTTTGATTACGTCCCAATTTTGTTGATAAAGGGTTATTTTTTCAGATATACGACGTTTATGTTGTTCAAACCACGCAGAAATAGCGAGAAAAATATGATTTCTTTGCGCTCGGCTCGTGCGAGCCTGACAGCGTTCAATACCACAATTTTGTTTAACTTCTCGAT
>NZ_NHNG01000143.1:0-10954 GCF_002287155.1 Arsenophonus sp. ENCA | reverse complement strand
CCCATCTGCAATGCTCACACGACTATAACCATTATGAGTCGGTTCGATTAGCGTTGCTCGTAAGCCTATCATTTGTTGATCCCGTTGATTTAACATCCCTTGCTGTGGTTTACTCATTTTATTTAACCAATACCACCAAACAAATGCAGTAACGACCGTTAAAACTGAGAAAAGCATGCCTTGAAATACCCAACTTAATGGGATAAGCCACACTAAAATACCAACGATAACAGCAGCAATACCGCTCCATAACAGATAACCGCCTGCACCTAACATTTCAGCTATCAACAGCATGCCACCCAGTGATAGCCAAAACCCGTATGGATTGGCTGCAATCTGTTCAAGCATAGTTATTTCCCTTTGGTGCTTTTAGTTTCACTGATAAGTTCGGCAATCCCACCAATAGCACCCATTAAATTGCTCGCTTCCAGTGGAATCATAATCACTTTATTGTTAGTCGCTGAACCAATTTGTTGCAATGCATCCGTATATTTTTGAGCAACAAAATAATTAATAGCTTGAATATCACCGGTTGCAATCGCATCGGATACCATTTTAGTCGCCTGTGCTTCAGCCTCTGCTGCTCGTTCACGCGCTTCAGCTTGTAAAAATGCAGATTGGCGCTCCCCTTCAGCTTTTAATATCTGGGATTGTTTTTCACCTTCTGCGCGTAAAATAGCGGCTTGACGTACTCCCTCTGCTTCCAGAATATCGGCACGCTTAGTTCGTTCAGCTTTCATTTGGGCATTCATAGCAGAAATAAGCTCAGTCGGTGGACGAACATCACGGATCTCTATACGAGTGATTTTAACACCCCAAGGATTGGTCGCTTCATCAACAATATGCAGTAATCGACTGTTGATACTATCTCGTTGTGATAACATTTCATCCAATTCCATCGAGCCTAATACGGTACGGAAGTTAGTCATCGTTAAATTGACAATGGCTAATTGCATATTACTCACTTCATAAGCGGCTTTCACTGGATCGATGACCTGAATAAAACAGACTGCATCAATAGTGACATTAGCATTATCACGAGAAATCACTTCTTGAGAAGGAATATCTAAAACTTGCTCCATCATATTAATTTTTCGCCCAACCCGATCCATAAACGGCACAACGATGTTTAGACCTGGCATCAGCGTTTTCGTATAACGCCCAAAACGTTCGACTGTCCACTGATAGCCTTGGGGCACAATTTTAACAGAAGAAACTACAACGATCAGCGCGACAATAATAAGGATTGGGATAACTGTTAACATATTTAAGTCCTGTCAGGAGAGAGATAGGTTTTTATATTAGGAGAATTGATAACATTTAACATAAAATTATCTATTTAGCATAGAAAAAGTAGAATGCCCCTTGAAAATTTTCTAACGCACCCCATAAAATAATATAGAAATATTGTATCAATAAGCGTAAAAAGGGGAACAATAATGGCTTATCGTTCTTTTTCTCTTATTCCAATGCTCAATGATAACCTGTTATCTGACCGGTTTACTCAAATGGATAAATTATTTAGCCGAATAACGGGTGAAAAACCTTTATCAGACGCTCCATCTTATAATTTATACCAAAAAGATAAAGAAAATCTGGAACTCACCGTAGCGGTTCCTGGTTATAAACAAAACGAGTTAGATATATCGGTGCTGAATAATAAGCTGACCATCAGCGGAAAAAGTGAAACAGAGAAAGAAGAAAGTAATCATGATAGCAAAACAGAGAAATGGCTACATAAAGGTATTGAGAAAAAAGGCTTTTCGATGAGTTTTGACCTTGACCATCGCATCAGAATCCAAAATGCCAATTTAGCCGATGGTTTGCTAACATTAACTTTTAATTACGAGATACCAGAACAAGAGAAACCACAAAAAATCGCTATTGGGCAGAAATCTCAGCCAGAAGTGATTGAGCATAAAACTTAATTTGATAATGCCCCAAGATTAGGGGCATTATTTTTTATATCATAAAACCACTTTCTATTTTTGATTAAAAAAATAATTAAGTTTATATTTCAGTTCTGATAAATATTTTTGATAATTTTCCTCTGCACCTTGATTTTTAGCTTTATCGATATCCCCACGACCACCAAGAAAAATAGTATTTGCAAAGTATTCTGTTTTTAAAACAGATTCAGCAATTAACGCCAATTTATCATCGACAGAAATAGAAGGAGCTTCATTAGAATCTTTATCTATATTTTTTTTCATAATACGACAGCCTAATTTTAGCATTTCTAATGCAATTGCTGTTCGATTACAAGATGATTTTCCTTCACCATCATTAATCTTTTTTTCAGAAATAGCATCAATAACATCGACAACGGATTTAGGAATACGTACAGTAACTTTATAATCTTCAGGAATCATGATTAATATGCCTATTTAAATTTACAAATATTGAAAATAATATAATGCCATCAATTACTGTCCCTTGCCATCTTTTGGTGGCAAAGTGGTAAAAATAAATTAAAATCAATTAGATAATATAATGGCAAATGATGGCGTTTTAAATAAAAAATCAATTTTTAATGGCAATAGCCATCATATTGTTTTTTTTACATTTTTATCATTTATACTAGAATTTTTAACGAAAACCAAAAATTAAATTAATATTAAAATCATATAGATGGCAGATAAACTACGAAAAGAATCTAATCATATTCTTTCATTAAATAACAATGAATTGGCAAATAAGTATATTTATGCCATTTTTTAATGGCAAAATTACTAAAAATATATGAATAAATTAATAAAAAAATAATATATTTCATGTAATTAAAGAAAAATAAATATTTTGCGTGTGGTGTGTAAGTTAGTAGTAGAAAAAGCAGATTTTGTGAGGTAACATTGATAGTCTTTATTGGAATTTATTTAAAAAAACTTTTTGTTTTTAGGGGCGACAATATGCCGAATTGTTATGCTTTTTAAATAAAGAGCTACGTGATGAAAATTAAAAATTTACTGTGGCTATTTTGTCTTGTTATCTCAAAATTATCGCTTGCCGATTGCTTTGATAAAGCAGGAAGTTATTATCAAATTGACCCCGATTATTTAAGAGCCATTGCCTGGCAAGAATCCAATTTTAATCCTAAAGCAAAAAACAAAAATAAAGATGGCTCGTTAGATTTAGGGGTGATGCAAATTAATAGCAAAACCTTTAACACAATTAAAAATGAATACCCTACATTATCTGAAAATGACTTAATCAATTATCCTTGTTTAAACATTCATATTGGGGCAATGATTTTAACTCGTAACTTTGCTAGCTACGGAAAAAATTGGCTAGCCGTAGGGATGTATAACGCTGGAATGAAAAATACCAATACATCAATTAAAAATCGTTACCACTATGCCAAAAAAATTCATCAACATTATCAGAAAATAAAATCGGAAAAAATGAATGAGAATACAATTTATTAACCAACTCAGAGAAATAAAAAAGAGGAAATAACCATGTTAAAATCTTTATTAAATTTAGATAAAATGATAACCCCTAAGATTATAATAATTTTTTATTGGCTTGGTATAATTGCTGTTTTATTTTCTGGAATTGCTGCTATTTTTGCTGGTAGTCATTTAGGTGGTTTTTTCTCAGGTTTTATAGGTGGATTAAGCACAATTGTTATTGGCCTTATTGGTGTGCGGGTTTCTTGTGAATTAATTATTTTATTATTTAACATTTATGCCAAACTTAAAGAAATAGCTGAAAACACAAAAACAAAACCATAACAGAATTCATTTAACGATTAATTACGCCAACTAAGTCAATTTTTTCGTTGGTGTAATTTATTTATCCAGTGTTTGTTTTAACAATGCTATCCAGTAACTCGGTCATATCTCGTCTTCGAATGTGTTTTTGGATGAGGGTCAACAAAGCCATTCGCTTATGTTTCATAATCTCACAGTCTTCAAGTGTGGTGACATCTGCTAATCGAAACGGTTTGGTATATATTTTTTCGGCAATATCCCGCCCACTAAAGCAGTCGAACCAATCAGTACTATAGGGATAAGGACTTTTCTCACCTGTGTAAAACAGGATAGGAAAAACTAACGGTAATTGTTTATGTCCATTCTCTAAATGCTTATGCATGGTTGCCATGCTATAACGCATCAATCGCCAAGCAATAAGTTTATCTGGCGTGGATTGTGCTTCAATTAAAACATAAATATATCCACTTCCCTTTGAGGTGCTGACTGAATAGAGAATATCACTCTGGTAATTTTTCATCTCACTATCGATAAAAGAGCCAGATTCTACTTTCAGACTATCTAAGTCACACAGCGATTTAATCTCATCAGGAAGCCAAATATCGAAAAAATCTTTAGCCGTCTCTTTTTCACTTAAAAACTGCTTGAATACACTATCGTGTGGCGTTGGGGAGAATTTTTTACTCATTCGATATCTTCAATAATTGCTCGCGTCAGATTGAATTATGGCAAACAAACGGGCTATATTAAATACGCTATCTATCTTATCAGGTGCGTTTATTTATTGTTACTGGTATATTTTCATAGCTAATCACAAGAAAATGGCTCAAAATCGATTACAGGCGCTTCTAGAGGTATTCATGAATCAGGCCTGTGCCATTTTTTCATTCTCAGCAACTTTGGCAAGAATATTTACCAACAATTTATTGATGATAAGCGTCTTCTTCGCTCGGGTCGCGGAAACATACAGTAAATTCACTTCATCTTTAAAAGTATCTTCGTCCATATCTGGATCAAGAATATTAGGAAAATCATTGTTAATTTCAACAATGTCCCATTCCAGTCCCTTTGCTCGGTGGGCAGTAGTAACGGTAATACTGGCTTCCTCTTCAGTGTCTACCGTTCGTTTGCGTAAAACATCCACTTTCTTTGGTAACGGGGTAAATTTTTCAATGATTTTGATAGATTGCAACATTTCCTGATCACCACTGGCATTCGCTATGCGTTTATAGTTTGAATAATTTCGATATTCCGTGTAAAGCCGTTGGTGACTCATCTTCTTTCGTTTGTCGAGTGAAAACCAGTGAAGGTTAATTAGTTCATCGATACGATAAGCATCTATCCTGTTGACCCAGTAGATAGCGGATTTTTTGCTACTGGCTTCCAGCGCTGAACCAATTACGCCTGCTACCGTTCGACTGAGGATGGCGCGGTGAGGAAAACCTTGCTTAGGAATATCAATGAGAATGTCATCTTTTTCACCTCTGCCAACAACCTGATGCGTTTCACCGTTCATTGCCAGCAATGCATTCGCCATATCGGCAACACAGGCACCAAAGCGAAAACTATGGGTTAACCAGAGCCGGTCAGCATCACTAAGCGAAGGCGCATTTAATGCATCGACCGCCCCTCGAAAACGATAAATCTGTTGATGGGCATCACCCACCATCACTAACTTCGTGGTTTGACGAAACACAATATCGTGAGTAACCGGATTGGCATCCTGTGCTTCATCAAACAAAATAACATCAAAACGATGAGAAAGGTTAGGTTGGAAGAGCTGGTACAGCTTCAAATACATATCATGAATAACAGGGAAATTATCAGCAAGGTCAATCATCCGATGCCAGAGTTGTTCACTTTGTCTGACAACATCATGAGCCGTAAACGATTTTTTGACTTCCCCCATCAATATTGAAGGACAGTGACGTAACATAATCTGATTATCGACACTGCACATAAAGTTCTTTAAGGTATCCTGAATCACTTTTACGTATACCCAGTCATCGCTCTGAGTGGCATTGGCAATATCAAAAAGACGCAGAGAATGGGTTAATCGATTAGCGTAATTTCTGCCAAAGGCAGGCCATGCCAGTTGATGGGATGTTTTACAAAGCACATTAGCCGGAAATTTCTCATCAGCCTCTTCCCTCACTGAGCGATTAAACGCGATGTAGAGCATCCGGAGTTCGGGATGCTTTTCGGCGTATTTCACTAACGTTGAGGTTTTTCCTGTTCCGGCAAAAGCATTAACGACGAGCTTCTCTCCCTGCCAGTCAATGACAGCTTGTTGTTCTGGCGTTGGATTTATCAAAATTTTCTCCTGTATTACTCAATGCTATGAGTTTACCAGAAATTGATTGAATAGGTGTTTTAGGGAAATATAGGGCGTTTTTGATATTGCGTTTGACTTTAATGCTAAAGTTAAAGCGACAGAGAACGCATTGTGAGCGACGATAAATTTTCGGCTGTACGAATTTACGTTTTTATCGAGAAAATCGCTCAGAATGGATTACAGCGCGTTTTAGTGATGGTTATGACGGGTGTTTCTGTTTTAATTTTCAAAAATGATTAGATTTAACGATTTTTTTAATCTCTGACAGATGTTATTTGCTGTACAAAATCGGGCGGTTTCGGACACCCATAAAAATACCTGTATAAAAATAGGCTAAATTAATTTTCGTACAGGTGTTTTAATTCGTACATTAGTTTCGGTCATTTATTTGACGGCTTCTTTCAAAGTCTTACCCGCTTTAAAACTCGGTACGTTTGCAGCAGCAATCTGTATAACCTTGTCTGTTTGTGGATTGCGCCCTTCTCTGGCTGCTCTTTTCTTCATCTGAAAGCTGCCAAAACCAACGAGTTGTAAGTCATCTCCGGCCTTTAGCGCTTCTGTCACGGTTTCAATGAATGCGTTCAGTGCCTTCTCGGAATCTTTTTTGGTTAAGTCAGCTTTTTCAGCAATTTGATTGATGAGTTCTGTTTTGTTCATGTTGTGCCTGAGTTAGTAGATATTTTAATCCTAGTGATGCTAGCTGTAGCAACTCAATAGTGCAATGTTTAAGCGTTAATTAACTCAAAAAAATCTTTTTAATTAAAACTTCTACGCTCGCCGCAAGTCTGCGTCCGAGCGGAGCGAGTGAGCAGACGAGGAAGCGGAATATAACAATTGCAAAAAAGAAATACGGTCACTCAGTAGTAACATATTTTTAGGGTTAAACTTTTTAAGTTTTTATTAGAAGAAAAGTTATCCACAGAAAACCCTCGCGCGCGTGAAGTTATATTTAGTTATGTATAAGTTAAAAGAGTTAAAAGGATAAAAAGATAGATTAAGCATTTGATTTAAAATATAAAAAAAACAATCTTTGTCCGTAAAAGTCGATAGTTTGTCCGTAAAAGTCGATAGTTTGTCCGTAAAAGTCGATAGTTTGTCCGTAAAAGTCGATAGCATTTTTGAATTATTCACAGTTTTTTTGTTTTTTTTTGTTCGTAAGTTTTAAGTTTGTCCGTAAAAGTCGATAGCATTTTTGAATTATTCACAGTTTTTTTGTTTTTTTTTGTTTTTTTTTGTTCGTAAGTTTTAATTGTCCGTAAAAGTCGATATAATGTCCATGAAAGTCGATTAATTTAGTGTCCGTAAAAGTCGAAACAATTTTTATCAAAAAAACAAACCGTCTAAGTGCTTGCGACACTTAAACGGTTTTAACCAACAATCCTAACGACGATAGGAGTGAGGCTATGGCTGATCATACAAAGAAAACAGGAAAACGCAATTTGAATACTTTACGTCCACACATACATAAACAAATTGAGTTTTTTATTGCGGATGAGTTTGATATTTCAACCTTCCGAGATGAAATGGCAAGTATGGAGCATCCTTTTTTTGCTTTAAAAGGCGGCGATACGAAAGTTCGGGAGTATAGAAATGGTAATGTGACTGTCATTGTAAGATCACTAGCTGGTATAGGTTTAGCAACAATCTTTGATAAAGACATATGGATTTATACCATTTCAAAATTACAAGAAGCCATTAACAATAATCAATCTATTAGTCGTACTGTTGCTTTTACTCCCTATGATTTTTTTGTAACCACTAATCGAGCTAAAAGTGGACGGGCTTACGATGATTTGGAAAAAGCTTTGTCTAGGTTATCTGGTACTCGAATTAAAACGAATATTATTTATTCAGAAGATGCTCAGGAAACAATAGAATTTGGGTTAATCGATAGTTGGCGGATTGTTGAAAAACAAAAAGGTAAACTTGAAATTGGGATGGTGGAAGTGACCTTACCTGATTGGCTTTATCAAGCGATTACTAAAACTAAAGTGCTAAAAATTAGTTCTGATTATTTTCGTATTCGTAAAGCAATAGACAGGCGTATCTATGAGATAGCCCGCAAGCATTGTGGTAGCCAGCATGAGTTTACTATTTGTCTTGATAAACTTCATCAAAAAACAGGCTCCTCGAGAGAACTTAGAAAATTTAGATTTGATATCAAAAAACTCACTAAGGTTAATGATCTTCCTGATTATGAAATTTTGTTTGATCCTGTAACAGATAAAGTTACTTTTAAAAATCGTAATCAAAATACAGATAAAGCAGAATCATCACGTAAACGAGAAAAAGGTAAGAAAGAGATTTTTAAGATTAAAAATAAGATATTTGCTAAACATAGTACTTTGAAAAGAACTTAAAGTATTAAGTAATACATGATATAACTTACTTATTACTTATTACTTATTACTTGATAATTATTATGTATTAAGTAATAATAAATAATAAATTACTTTTCATCAGAGTTTATTATGATAACTGTCATTGGATGTAATAAAGGTGGGTCAGCCAAAACAACTACAGCTACTAATATTTCTATCGGATTAGCTTTAAAAGGCCATGAAGTTGTTTTAGTTGATGCAGATCCACAAAGATCCGCTTCTAGATGGTATTCAGAAAGGGAACAAGCATGTTTGGAACCAAAAATTACTTTAATTGAAAAAAGAGATAATATATCTCAGACATTAAGAAGTCTCGATGACAAATATGACCATGTTATTGTTGATGTTTCAGGAAGAAATAGTAGAGAATTAATAACAGGATGTGCTGTAGCTGATCAAATAATTGCTCCTCATCAATGTTCTCAGCTAGATTTAGATACTTTAATTGAACTTCAACAACAACTAGAAGCTATAAGAGATTTAAATCCAGATCTAAAAGCTTATTGCTATCAATCTATGGCAACAACAAACCCTATTTTACAAAGCAATGAGCGTTATGAGTTTTTGGAGTTTATGAAAGAATTTGACGCAATAATTTCTCTAAATTCATTTGGATGTTACAGAAAAGTGTATAGAGATGTAATTTCAGAAGGAAAGTCCGTTTTGGAATCTTGTAATGAAAAAGCAAAAAATGAAATTTTTTCCTTATTAGAAGAGGCTTTCTCATGGGATTAAAGAAAACATCAATAAAAAGAAATGAAATAACAATAGATCAAGCTGAATTATTAGCTAAAAAATTAGCCGACCGTCCTTATGGTCAAGAAAAAACTGATGCTTTTGTTAGAACAACTATATCTTTACCAAAAAAATTGTTACTGGTTATAGAAGATCTTGCCTTAAAGAATAAAAGAAATGGTATTAATCCAAAAAATAATAGCTCAATAATTAGAGCTGCATTAGAAGAATATTTAATAAAACATAAATAATTGGTATTACTTAATAAGTATTACTTCTTAAATAATAATATATAATTATTATCGCTGGCTGAATGGGATTGTAGCCCACACAACCAGCTAATCCAAAACCTAGATAAAGTAGGAGTCGGACTATGCGAAATAGTACGCATATTGCACGCATAATGAAAGCGTGCGGCATATCAATCGAGCAGCTTTTGAGCTTTTCTCACACGTCAAAACACCTTACAACCCTTCAGCGTGAGTACCTTCAACGTGTTGGAGGTGTCGTATGAAACCTGAAATACATGAATTTTGTAAACACGCTACTGTTCCTTGTGGTTTTGCGGATAGTGAGGGGGAAATTAAGGCCAATGCTAAAATGGTAGATTTTCTCGGTTTGAATAAAGATGCGCCTGAAATGGTGACTTTATTAGAGAAAATCCGTACTGAGAAATCACCGTTTTTTGTCATTATTACACGAGTTTCGCACCAATAAAAAAACGCTCTATTTTTAAGTTTAATTCAGCATGATATATAAATAGTCAAAACCTTATAAATCAAATACAACTTATTGTAATTTAAGAAAATTTATGTTTTTTAGTAACTTGCAGATTAATCATTGCTTTTAAGCCATTTTTAGAATTTTATATGCCTGTGCGAAACTCGTGACCGGTTTTCAAGGTATAGATAAACAGCATCCTAATACACAAATCCCAAAAAAAGGAACTCGAAAAAGACCTTTATCGCCTGAACAAAAACAAGAAAATAAAATAATCTCGGGCATCCGTATTACAGTTGAACACGCCATCGCGGGTATCAAGCGCCTCGGTTGCATGACCCAAATTTTACGGAATCGTAGACCCTTTATTGATGATACCTTCTTACTCCTTAGCGCAGGTCTTTGGAATTTCCATCTCAGAACAGCGTAAAATTTACTTCAATCACCGAAACACCCTTATTTCACTATTAAGCAACACGCTTAATGTATTTCCTGAACTGACCACAAAAGAGCAGCTTGAGACAGCAATGTTATTCTCTCTTGGGCTATCAAAGAAAGAGATCGCATCTGCGAGGAATGTTGCCTATAGAACTGTGGAACATTCACTTGAAGATATCAAAGCAAGATATGATCTTTATTCACTAAACGATATGCTTTCAATATTTCAAGTTCGCTTATCATTTCTTGCTTTATCTGGTTGTTCAGTGAAAAAACCACAAGGAAGCAGCCTAGCGGCTGCAAATCGATATCGGGTAGAATGGTGGTACCTTGAACTTCTGGAAATCATATAAAATTACCCCCGTGCTTTCTGAATTCACTCCTCGCCCTCTAAAAACGTTGTTTCAGCGAAACGGTGCTTGGGCCGAACTGCTAAACACTTACCCACTGAGGCCTGTTGAAGTAGAAGTTGTCACCAAAATGCTAGCTTGTGGCACACCACTTATGGGAAGCCGCGAATTATGCTGTGAGAATACCCATTGTCCACATCGGCGCCTTATTTACCAAAGCTGTAAAGGTCGGGGATGCCCGAGCTGCGGCAAAAAGGCCACCGATATCTGGATCGCCACTAT
>NZ_NHNG01000722.1:0-11692 GCF_002287155.1 Arsenophonus sp. ENCA | reverse complement strand
TGAGCAAAAATGGGCGCCGTCACGATAAACGCTTACTCGATAAAGTCGATATAATTCGCCATATTCCTCCTGAGGTAACCATCTGGGCAGATACCGGTTTTCAAGGTATAGATAAACAGCATCCTAATACACAAATCCCAAAAAAAGGAACTCGAAAAAGACCTTTATCGCCTGAACAAAAACAAGAAAATAAAATAATCTCGGGCATCCGTATTACAGTTGAACACGCCATCGCGGGTATCAAGCGCCTCGGTTGCATGACCCAAATTTTACGGAATCGTAGACCCTTTATTGATGATACCTTCTTACTCCTTAGCGCAGGTCTTTGGAATTTCCATCTCAGAACAGCGTAAAATTTACTTCAATCACCGAAACACCCTTATTTCACTATTAAGCAACACGCTTACTGCTTACTTGCAAGAATATTTTATAGATATCTTTAATGCATTGATAACCGGACAAAATATGAACATCCTGATTTTTTCTTGTTTTTAAATTTATACTTCTTTTTTAGAGACTGCGAAACTCGTGACTGACTCTAGCGGATAAAGCTACCAAGCAGATTATTATCCGCAAGTTACCGAATAAACGCGCTGATACTGTTGTAGATGCTTTCCGTGACATTGTAGCAAATACCTTCTGTGACTTTAAAACTTTGACGGCCGATAACGGTTCTGAGTTCTCCATGCATAAACAGATAACTGAGATCACCGGTGCTAATGTCTTCTTTACCAGGCCTTATCACTCATGGGAGCGTGGTTTAAATGAACACAGTAACGGACTTATCCGCCGTTTTTACCCAAAAGGAACGGACTTCAACTCAGTCACGGACAACGAGATTGCAGAACTTGAGCACATACTTAATACTCGGGGACGAAAATCGTTGGGCTATTTTTCTCCAAATGAAGTATTTTTAGCTCATCTAATGGCTGCATAACGTTTTATGGGTTTGTTGCGTTTCGACTGGGAATGGGCCGTTGATAACAAAAATGTTGCCAATTTTCGGGATGATATTTATGGTTATGACAGTGTCATTTATGGGGCGAAGAATTATTTAAATGAAATTAGAGCCACTTTTAATTAATGGATAAAAATAATATAAAAGGGGCAAAAGCCTCTTTTATATTAAATTTCAATCACGTGTTATTTTCTAACTTACTTAGTATAAATGCATAAATATCGTTTTTAGTGATAAATTATGCCTTTTGCAAAATAACTGACTAAACCCAGGTGGTAACAAAATTTTGACGGATAATGGGTTATTTTGTGCGTGACAGGTATAAATATTGAGCTATTTGATACACTTATTGTAACAATAGATTATAATAATGTTATATTTAATTATAATTAGCATGTATTAAATGTGATATTATATAAGGTTACATTTATGTTTTTTACATAATTATACAAAAGTAGTGGAATAAATTCGGTATAATTATTGTATATGTTGGTTATTTTTTACTTTTATTTGAGTTAAGTGGCTATGGACAATATTGATCAAAATCGACGAAAATGGTTAGGTTATGGCGCGATAACATTGGGTTTTAGCTTATTACCTAGGCATGCCTTTGCGGCATTAACAACCCCGCGACCCAAAATTCTTCGCTTTGAAAACCTTCATACCGGTGAGTTTCTTAAGACTGAGTTTTTTGATGGTCGTCGTTATAATAACGCTGAATTGACCCGCTTGAATCATTTATTCCGTGATCATCGTAATAATAAAATTAAAATTATTGATCCGAAATTATTTGATCAGATTTATTTGTTGCAAGTACTAATGGGAACCAATAAACCTGTTCAACTAGTTTCTGGCTATCGCTCAGTCGAAACCAATAATGCACTTCGACGTAAAAGTAAAAGTAGTGGGGTTGCTAAAAACAGCTATCACACCCATGGCCGAGCAATGGATTTTCATATCCAAGGGTCGAACTTAACCATATTCGCAAAGCAGCATTAAAAATGCGAGCAGGCGGAGTAGGCTATTATCCTAATAGTAATTTTGTCCATATTGATACAGGACCGGTCAGAAAATGGTAAGCTATTAGATTATTAAATAAATTTTTATTTAAATAATGGACTTACTACCATATGAAATTTGATATTATTCCTGTAACCGATTTTAAGCAGAATTGTACGCTAATTTGGGATGAAAAGAGCTTGGATGCCGTTATTGTTGATCCGGGTGGTGAAGTAGCAAAATTAATTGCAGAAATTACAAAGCGTTCATTAAATTTACAGTATATCTTATTAACCCATGGTCATTTTGATCATGTTGGTGGCTGTGCTGAGTTAGCAGCGCATTTCTCGGTGCCAATTTATGGTCCGCAAAAAGAAGATGAGTTTTTGATCAACGGATTGGCAATTCAAAGCCAAATGTTTGGTGTTGCGCAATGTCCGGACTTTACGCCAGATCGCTACTTGCAAGAGGGTGATGAAATTACTTTTGCTGACATTAAACTGGCTGTTCTACATTGCCCAGGCCATACGCCTGGACATATTATCTTTGTTAATCATGCAGATAATCTAATTTCTATGGGAGATGTACTTTTCCAGGGTGGCGTTGGCCGCACTGATTTCCCTAAAGGTGATCATGCAACATTAATCCACTCAATTAAAACAAAAATTTTGCCCCTTGGTGAGGATTATCAATTTATTCCTGGTCATGGGCCAATGTCTAATTTGGCGGCCGAACGGCAATTTAATCCCTTCTTACAAGGCTAGTTTTATTCAGTTACCACAATTTCGCCGTTAGGCTTTTAATAATAAAAACCGATTAGGGTATTGGCCTAATCGGTAACTGTCTGAATTAAAAGTCTATTTCTTTATAATACGTCAATGATAGCTTTGCATAAAGGAACCATATTTTCTAACGTTAAGCCAGCGACGTTAATACGACCTGAACTAATTGCATAGATAGCATGTTTTTCACGTAGCTGAGTTACTTGTTCTTCATTAAGACCACTAAAAGAGAACATACCGTTTTGTTTACTAATAAAACTAAAATCTTGCTTAACGCCTTTTTCTTGTAATGTATTCACAAATAGCTGTCGCATACGTTGGATGCGCTGCCGCATGGTTGTCAGCTCTTCGATCCACTCTTTCTTTAGAAATTCATCGGATAAAATCGTGGTAACAATGGCTGCACCGTGTGCTGGGGGATTAGAATAGTTTGCTCGGATAATCGATTTTATTTGACTAAACGCTCGCTCTGCTTGTTCACTATTATTAGTAACAATTGTACAGGCACCGACTCGTTCATTATATAAACCAAAATTTTTCGAGTAGGAACTGGCAATAATGATTTCAGGGTTTTTGTTGGTAAAAATACGTAAACCTTGCGCATCTTCGTCCAGGCCTTTAGCAAAACCTTGGTAGGCAAAATCAAAAACTGGTAATAAGTTTTTTTCAGCTGCCAGAGTAGATAAAATTTCCCATTGTTCTGGTGTTGGGTCGATACCGGTCGGGTTATGACAGCAACCATGTAGCAATAATACATCACCTGGTTTTGCATCTTCTAAGCTACTTAACATGCCAGCAAAATCCAGATTATGCTTTTCAGCATCATAGTAATTGTAATGACAACATGTCAGGCCAGCCGCTTTAAATACATTCTGGTGATTTAGCCAGGTTGGTTGGCTGATCCAGACGCGTTGGGCAGAGGTTTGTTTAGCAATAAATTCAGCAGCAATACGCAATGCACCGGTGCCGCCTGGCGCCTGTGAAGTGCGGGCACGATTTTCGGCAATAATTGGATGGTTGTTGCCAAACAGTAAGGTTTGAGTAACGGTGGCAAATTCGGCTATCCCGCTGATAGCAAGATAATTTTTAGTCACTTCGTTGTCTAACAGATATTTTTCTGCTTTTTTGACGGAAGAAAGAATGCGGGTTTTCCCTGACTCATCCTTGTAAACACCAATACCTAAATTGATTTTTTGTTTACGCGGATCAGCATTAAAACTCTCTGCTAAACCTAAAATAGGATCCGCAGGAGCAGCAATAATATTTTCCAACATATTTATAATTCCAATGACTCAATTGTGATTTGGTAATCGAGGGATCTCAGGTTAACGCGATGAAAATGATTTGCCAACACTCTGCGGTAAAAATAAGGCAAACTTGTGATATTAGATTCGGTTGATATTGTTTTGCCGGTAACAATATTTTACCAATTAACATAAATTGATAAAAAAACAGCGCTAAATCGCTGTTTTTCGAATTTACGTTTTCATTTTTACTGTTAAATCACCGCTAAGCGATAATTAGAACTGGTAAACTAAACCTAAACCAACCAGGTTGTCTCTGCCAATACCATATTTATCAGCAAAACCATTGTTGCCATCGATTAGGTTAATTTTGTAATCAACAACTGCAGTCAGGTTTTTGTTGAAATAGTAGAAAGCACCTAGAGAAATGTATTTCACTAAATCTTGCTTCTTCGAGTAGGCAGGATCAGTTAAATCTTTACCTTTAGAGTGCACATAAGCGATAGATGGTTTCAGACCGATTTCGTCGAACAGATACTGACCAACCAATTCAAAGTTTTCAGTTTTGTTAGCGACGCGCGTCATGTCGTTACCGTTTACTGTTCTACCAAAACGGGTCATATTAAAGGTTTCGCCGTACATCGCTGCCAGATACAGGTTGTTGGCATCATATTTGATACCGGCGTTCCAGGCTTCTGCACCATTACCACCAGCACCGCTTGCAGTTTTTTGCGTATCAGTCAGACCACGATTAGATTTGGCATAACCAGCACCCAATGCAACGCCCCAGCCGATATCGTAGTTAGCAGATAAACCGAAGCCATCACCGTTATTTTTCAGGTAATCTGAGCTGCCTGATTTATTACTCGAAGTATTTTTGCCTTGATACTGTAAGGCGAAGTTCAAGCCATCGACCAGACCAAAGAAATCAGTACTACGGTAAGTTAACAGGTTACGGTTACGGCCAGTCAAGTAGCTGTCAGCCTGAGACATAGAGTCTGCACCATAAAGAGGCAGAACGCCAGTCCAAGCGTTGACATCATACAGAACGCCATAGTTGCGACCATAGTCGAATGAACCAAAGTCAGCAATTTTCAAACCGGCATAAGCTAGACGGTTTGTGTTTTCGTTCTCAGCTTCACTTCTGTTGGTTTTAGTTTCCCATTCGAAACGACCAAAACCAGTTAGCTGATCAGAGATTTGAGTATCACCTTTTATACCAAGACTAACACGCGAATCATCGCCTTCATCGCCACCACTGCTTTTGCCAAAGAAGTGACGAACGTCAACTTTACCGTATAGATCTAGCTTGTTGCCGTCTTTATTATAGATTTCAGCTGCGTTTGCTGTACCAGCTAACAACGCCGGGATAACTATTGCAAGAATATTGCGCTTCATCATTATTATTACCCTCATTGGTGTTATTCGGACACCTGCCACTGCCAAAAATAAATTCCCAACCATTGGGAACTATCTTTAAGAGTTTAGTGTCGTCTCGTTTCTGCGTCCAGTGTTCCATTGGTAAATATTTTTATCTACCCTGAAAATGATATAAAAATACAATATTTGTAACAAAAGTAAACAATGTGTTTCAAAATATAAATAAAAGGGAACTTTTTGCTATTTATCATAATTAAAAATAAAAAGGCCAGCGATATACTGGCCAGTTATCATTATAATATTTATTCGTTTTTTAAGATTAAATATTTAAAAACTTGCGTTACGTGGAGTACGAGGAAATGGAATGGTTTCGCGAATATTTTGTACGCCAGTGACATAAGCGACCAGGCGTTCAAATCCGAGTCCAAATCCGGCGTGGGGCACGGTACCATAACAGCGCAAATCGCGATACCAGCTGTAATCTTGTTGGTTAAGTCCCATTTCTTCCATCCGGGCATCCAATTTATTCAATCGCTCTTCACGCTGAGAGCCACCAATAATTTCGCCAATACCTGGCGCTAATACATCCATGGCAGCAACAGTTTTATTGTCATCATTCAGACGCATATAAAAAGCTTTGATATCTTTTGGGTAATTTTTGACCACTACGGGTGCTTTGAAATGTTGCTCAGCTAAATAACGTTCATGCTCAGAAGAGAGATCAATACCCCAAACCACTGGATTTTCGAAGGATTGACCCGACTGTTCTAACACTTTAATAGCATCGCTATAGTCAACTTGAGCAAAATCCGAAGCAACAAATTTTTCCAACCGGTTGATGACGTCTTTATCGATCCGTTCGGCAAAGAAGGTTAAGTCATCATTGCGTTCTTGCAAAACCGCTTTGAAGACATATTTTAACATTTTTTCTGCCAGGCTGGCGATATCGTCCAAATTGGCAAAAGCGACTTCAGGCTCAACCATCCAGAATTCAGCCAAATGGCGGCTGGTGTTAGAGTTTTCTGCGCGAAACGTTGGGCCAAAGGTATAAATTGTGCTTAATGCACAGGCATAAGCTTCGCCATTTAGCTGACCGGATACGGTTAGAAATGCTTCCCGACCAAAAAAGTCTTTATCAAAATTAATATCCCCTTTTTCTGTACGCGGAATATTCTGTAAATCTAATGTTGAGACGCGGAACATTTCACCGGCACCTTCGGTATCGGAGGCGGTGATAATGGGAGTTGAGATCCAAAGATAGCCTTCTTCATGAAAGAAACGATGAATAGCTTGGGCTAGCGTATTGCGAACACGGGCAACGGCGCCGATAAGATTGGTGCGTGGACGCAGATGTGCTACTTCACGTAAATATTCGACACTATGACGCTTGGCAGCCATTGGATAGCTATCAGGATTTTCCACCATACCGACCACAACAACCTGAGTGGCAGATAATTCAAAATTTTGCCCTTGACCTTCTGATGATTTCACGATCCCGGTTACTTCAACCGAGCAACCGGTGGTCAGATGTAAAACTTCGGTTTCATAATTATCTAGTTCATTATTTACAATAGCCTGTAATGGATTAAAGCAGGAACCGTCATAGACGGCGAGGAACGAGAAACCGGCTTTTGAATCTCTCCTTGTACGTACCCAGCCACGAACGGTTACTTCTTCGCCTACCGCTACACGGCCTTGTAGTACTTCGACTACAGGCGCTATGTTCATAAAATACTCTCTTTTGATATTTAGTAGTTTAAAGTTGGTCCCGATTGGGGAAGGCCTTATGTTACTTGTCCTCGCGTAAGAAACAAGTAAAAATAGCAAGTTTAAAATGGGAATAACCAGATGAAAAGGCCTTTGTAATAAGAATTTAATTTATCCTGCTGCAACAATCGATAAAATAACTTGCCATAATAGTCAGTTAGGTTTGTTATCAATCCGCTTCGTTGTACTTGGAATATCAAAAGCTTTCTTTAGGCGAACGATAAATTCATCGTCATCACAGATGGTTTTTCCTAGGCTATCAGACAATTTAGCGACGGGTTTACCATTACATTCAACCAATTTAATCACAATATTAAGCGGTTTAACCTGAGGAATATTGCAGGTTAAACGGGTTCCAATACCAAAAATAAGATTGATACGTTTATAAAAATGTTTATAAAGGATCAATGCTTTTTGTAAATCAAGGTTATCTGAAAAAACCAGCGTTTTACTCATCGGATCGATAGCCAGCTTTTTATAATGACTAATTGCTTTTTCACCCCATTCTAACGGATCACCCGAGTCATGCCGTAATCCTTGATAACGATTGGCAAAGGTGATATCGAAGTCGCGCAGGAAAGCATCCATCGTAATACAGTCTGTTAGTGCAATACCTAATTGATTGGGATACTCATCCAGCCAACTTTGCAGCGCCACGCGCTGGCTATTAGCGAGATCAGCACTAATTTGCTGGTGAGCTTGAAACCACTCATGGGCTTGGGTGCCAACAGGTTTAAGCTGGAGTTGTTGGGCCAGCTTATAATTACTTGTACCGGTAAAATATGGGAAATGGTTTTTGAGCTCATTGACAATAGCGTATTGCACCGCATGAGAAAAACGTCGGCGAGTACCAAAATCCATTAATTTGAAATTAGCTAAATCAATATTTTGTGTTTTTGCGTCTTGATAAAAATGCTTAATCAATTTATGTAACTGTTCAATGGCATCTTCGGTTGTTACATTGGGCGAGCGATCGCGGTGAACCAGTTCACTGATTAAGGCTAATAGAGGTACTTCCCAAAGAATAACCTCACGCCATGGACCACTAATTCTTAGCGCTAACTGATTTTCTTGTGTGGTATAAACATTAACCTGCGTCGGATTAAAGCGAAAATTCTTTAACCAATCGAGATAATCAGTTTTAAAAAAAGGCAGTCCACGCAGATAGCGGTATTCAGTTGGCGTTAATGCAATATTTGCCATTAAATCTATTTGTTGGCGTACAGCCTGAGCATAGTTACCAAGTCGTTCATCACTACGGCAACGAAATTCTGCTACAACCGATACTTGGTTATAGTGATGAAAGACGGCTTGTTGCATATGCAGTTTATAAGCATCAGTATCTAGCAGTGATGTAATGATAGGTGGTGCATCTAAATTCATAATGCGTTAGCTATCCTCGCGGAAGCATTACTCTCGACTTAAAGATAAAATATGCCAGAGTATACCTGTTGATGCTGGTAAGAGTGAAGGCCGTTCCATATATATTTCTGGCGTAGTTATAAAAAATTCTAATCATCTATTTGATATTATCAAATTATTTTTATATCGGCAGAGTTTTTTGCGGCAATAAATAACATGTTAATAAAAGACCAAACGGATTGAATATTAATCATAGGTATGATTTATGATCAAAAGAAAGGGGTTTTAAGATATCATTATAGCCAAATAATTGACCATATTGAAACATAACAATAATTGATACAGGTAAAAATTTACTATGACGCAACAGCGACAAGAGAAATATCGTCAGGATTACCAGGCGCCTGATTACACCATTACCGATATTGAATTGGATTTTGTGCTTGATCCTGCAACCACCATTGTCACTGCCATTAGCCGAGTAAAACGATTAAATTCACAGGCTAATGTGTTAATACTCGATGGCGAAAACCTGATTTTGCACACTATTCATATTGATGATAAACCGTGGACAGCCTATCGTGAAGAGGCAGGAAAACTGATTATTGAATCAGTGCCTGATACTTTTGTTCTTAAGGTAGTTAATGAAATAAATCCGCTAAAAAATACTGCATTAGAAGGGCTTTATGTGTCAGCTGATGTTCTTTGCACTCAGTGTGAGGCAGAAGGTTTCCGTCATATTACCTATTATTTAGATAGGCCAGATGTATTAGCACGTTTTACAACTTGTATTACCGCCGATAAATCGCGCTATCCTTATTTGCTCTCCAATGGTAATCAGATTGACAAAGGAGAAACAAACGATGGCCGTCATTGGGTAAAATGGCAAGATCCTTTCCCTAAGCCAAGTTATCTTTTCGCCCTGGTAGCAGGTGATTTTGATGTTCTTTATGATAATTATGTTAGCCAAAGTGGCCGTAATGTAACGTTAGCACTTTTTGTCGATAAGGGTAACCTTGATCGGGCTGACTGGGCAATGGTCTCTTTGAAAAATGCCATGCGTTGGGATGAGACACGTTTTGGCTACGAATATGATTTAGATATCTATATGATAGTGGCCGTTGATTTCTTTAATATGGGAGCGATGGAAAATAAAGGACTCAATATTTTCAATGCCAAATATGTGTTGGCCAAAACAGAAACGGCAACGGATAAGGATTATCTGAATATTGAAGCGGTGATTGGTCATGAATATTTTCATAATTGGACAGGTAATCGTATTACTTGCCGAGATTGGTTTCAATTAAGCCTGAAGGAAGGATTAACCGTTTTTCGCGATCAAGAATTTAGTTCTGATTTGGGTTCTCGTTCGGTAAATCGGATTGAAAATGTCAGGCTGATGCGCGCGCATCAATTTGCAGAAGATGCCAGTCCGATGGCGCATCCTATTCGTCCGGAAAAAGTAATAGAAATGAATAACTTCTACACTTTGACCGTTTATGAAAAAGGGGCGGAAGTTATTCGGATGTTGCACACGCTGTTAGGCGAAGAACAGTTTCAGGCGGGTATGAAACTCTATACCGCCCGCCATGATGGTAGTGCTGCAACCTGTGATGATTTCGTGCAAGCGATGCAAGATGCCTCTAATATTGATTTGACCCTCTTTCGTCGTTGGTATAGCCAATCGGGTACACCTTTAGTGACGGTCAGAGATGAATATTTAGCGGAAAAACAGCAATATTTATTACATATTAGTCAAATCACAGTACCAACGGCAGATCAAGCAGAAAAATCACCATTACATATACCGCTAGATATTGAGCTGTATGATACGCAAGGTAATGTAATTCCATTACAGCATAATGGCCGTGCTGTGCATTCCGTGCTTAATGTGGTTAAGGCCGAGCAAACTTTTGTTTTTGATCAGGTTAATTCGCCGCCAATACCTTCATTACTGCGTGAATTTTCCGCGCCGGTGAAATTGGATTATTCATACACTGATGAGCAATTAGCATTATTGATGCAATATGCCAGTAATGATTTTGCTCGTTGGGATGCTGCGCAATCACTACTATCAATTTATATTAAAGAGAATGTCGTACGCCAACAGCAGCGGGAAGATTTAATATTGCCGCAGCATATTATTGACGCATTCAAATCTGTTTTACTTGATGAAGCCTGTGATCCGGCTTTAAAAGCGCAACTATTTACTTTACCTTCAGAAAATGAAGTCGCTGAGTGGTTTGCTATCATCGATCCGATAGCTATCCATAATGTTATTAACTTTATTATCCAAAAATTTGCCACTGAAATGGCGGCTGAATTTGTTGCCGTTTATCATGCCAATAAAATGACTAAGTATCGAATCTATCATGGGGATATTGCCAAACGGTCTTTGCGGAATAGATGCTTATTTTATCTGGCTTTTGGCCATGATAAGCAACAAGCGGATAAGTATGTCACCGAGCAATATTATCAGGCTAATAATATGACTGACACGATGGCGGCTTTGAGTGCTGCGGTGGCGGCCCAATTACCGAGTTGTCAACAGCTGATGGCAGAGTTTGAACAGCGTTGGCGTCATGATGGTTTGATAATGGATAAATGGTTTATGCTGCAAGCCACCAGTCCAGCTAAAAATGTTTTGTCAACAGTACGTACTTTATTTACTCATCCGACATTTAGTATGGAGAATCCCAATCGAGTACGTGCCCTAATTGGAACTTTTGTTGCACAGAATCCGACAGCGTTTCATGCTGAGGATGGTACTGGCTATCAGTTTTTAGTGGAAATGTTAATTATTTTAAATAGTAGCAATCCGCAGGTTGCTTCTCGTTTGATCGAGCCGTTGATTCGTCTAAGACGCTATGATGAAACACGTCAAAATCTGATGTATCAGGCGTTAACACAGTTAAAACAGTTAGATAATCTTTCCGCCGATCTATTTGAAAAAATTACTAAGGCGTTGAAAAACCAATAGCATTTTATTTACGCCTAGGAATTTCAACGCCTAGGAATTTCAAAGATCCTGAGGCCGTATGAAATAGGGATCACAGTCGGTAAGATTTGCTGTTTTTTTCAGCACAAGAGGGAGTGAGATCATTATTTGTTGGCTAATCGACTGATTTTTGAACGAATTTGCTGAATTCAGGCAGATCTTCCCTGCATTACATCACGTAACGCATTCGCGCTATTTCCAC
>NZ_NHNG01000337.1:0-12123 GCF_002287155.1 Arsenophonus sp. ENCA | reverse complement strand
GAGCACATACTTAATACTCGGGGACGAAAATCGTTGGGCTATTTTTCTCCAAATGAAGTATTTTTAGCTCATCTAATGGCTGCATAACGTTTTATGGGTTTGTTGCGTTTCGACTGGGAATGGGCCTAAGATACAAGAATAAAAAAACATTACGACAATAAAATGATATAACAGCAAGAGGCTGCACAAGCGCAGCCTCTAATTTATGTAATTGTATAAAATTATGTGGAAGTCGATCGCAAATTACTCAATTCGGCCTAAATCGACTTTAGCCTTATCACGTAAATTCAACATCAGTGATTCCATCATCACATCGCCAAGTATCATTTTATAGCGTTGCGAAAAGACTTTTAATTCATCTTCCGTCGGTTGCCCCTGAGTAACTTTGACCAATTGAATAATCACTAAATTATTTTTGCTATCTTTGCTACTGAGATAAGTCGGTGTATTTTCTTTAGGAATTGGCATCTGAAAAATTTGCTCAGCCAATGAGTCATTTTGATCAAAACGTTTGATAATCTTTGCCTCACCAAAGGTAATACCCTGTTTTGCCAAAGCCGCTTCACCTGTCCCTTGTTTTAATGCGGTCAGCAATTTATTGCCCTCTGCTTCCATCTCTTTTATAGCTTTATTAAGCTTGACTAATTCAGCTACTGATTTTTTCACCTCATCGAATGGTTGTGTTACTTCTGGTTTATATTTTTCAACTCGAATAACAAACGCAAGATCACCATCGACATTAATAACATCTGAGTTAATACCTGTTGGCCCATTTTTATCTAATAAGTTACCGTTAAAAATAGAATCAGCCACTTTATCAAATCTTATTTCTTCAGGAAGATTATTACGACTAAACCAATCTGTTGTTACCGCTTTAATACCAGTAACCTTTTCAGCTGCTGCTAACGATTCGTTATCATCCATCGCCGCGCGACTTGCAGTTTGTTGTAATGAATAAAATGCATTAATCGCTTTTTCATTTTTTAGGCTATCGGCAATCTCAGTTTTTACTGACTGAAAAGGTTTTATTACTTCAGGTTTAATATCATCAAGACGAAATATAATATAATTGCTAGCCGATTTTATTACGCCAGAAACCTGTCCTTTTTTAGTTAGATTAGCGGCAATAATTTCACTTGGCGTTGAAGTCGCCTCCATCCATCCAAGAGCGCCATGATTTGCTGCACTAAATTTATCTGTCGATTTTTCGGCAACTAATTGCTTAAAATCAGCCCCACCAGCCAATTCTTTAGCAACGGAATCGGCTTCTTTTTCTGTTGCCAATTGGATAATGCTGTAATGTTTTTGCGCAGGCTGCGTAAAATTAGCTATATTTTGCTCATAATAGCTTTTCAGCTCTTCATCTTTGACTGCCACATTTTCACGTTGAGAAGCGGCATCTAACTTAATATAACTAACCTGTACCTGTTCAGGTGAAATAAAACTGTTCTGATGTGTATTATAGTAATCTTGTAATTCTTTATCTGTAACCGTTTGTTTAGATTGATAGTTAGCAAGCGATATAGTTGCTGTTTTCACTTCACGTTGCTGTAAAAGTAACTCAGCATAGGACTTAATTTCTTCAGGTAAGACAAATTCATCTGTCACATACATTTTACTGAGTTGACGGTTAATCAAATTTTGTCGTATTTCTTGGGCAAGATCATCAGCATTAACATTATGTTGAGATAAAATAGCCCGATATTTTTCACTATCAAAATGCCCGTCAGTCTGAAATATCGGCATGTTGTAGATATCTTGCTTAATTTGCTCATCACTGGCTGTTAAACCCAATTGATTTGAATATTGATTAAGCAATGTCACACCAATTAAACGTTCTAAAGCTTGACGACGCAGCATCTGGATCCCTTGCTCGCTGCTGGCAATTTCAGCAAATTGATCACCTAGTCGTTCTTGTAATGCTTGCTTTTCTTGCTGAAAAGCTTGCTGTAATTGAACTTGACTAATTGCTGTGCCATTCACTTTCGCCGCGTGATTACTTGAACCGCCAATCAGGTAACCACCAACGCCGGTAAGCACAAAAGATAGGATAATAATCACAAATACTATTTTTAGCACAGGACTATTCGCCGCCGTGCGTAGGTTGTCCATCATAAAGAGGCTACTCTCCGTTTTAGTCAAAGTAAATAGACGCATAATACGCTATTTTAGCGTAAAAGAAAAAAGCGCATCACTTTTATGATGCGCTCGATCCTAACTTACTAAAACAATTGATTCGGTTTTAGTTTATCCGTTAACAGTATGCCGCAATCCTTATTTTTTCTTGTGGCCGTTAACCGTATCTTTTAATCCTTGGCCAGCTTTAAATGACGGTACCTTTGCCGCAGCTATCTTAATGGCCTTGCCTGTTTGAGGATTACGTCCAGTACGTGCTGGACGATTTTTAACTTCAAAAGAGCCAAAGCCTATTAACTGAACTTTATCTCCTTTTTTGAGAGTTTGAGATACAATTTTGAGAAATGCATTTAACACGCTCTCAGAGACTGATTTAGCAGCCTTTGACTCTTTAGCAATTTTTTCTATTAGCTCTTTCTTTTTCACGCTTATCATCCCCATTTTATTAATTATGGATTAAACAAACATATTGCTAACGGTTCACAAAAAGATGACACCGTCGTATCAATACTACAAAAGTATGGCAAGAAAACATATTACAGCCAAATAATTATAGATTTGTTTACTTAAATTATTTAGTGGATAAAAAAAACTGATAAATCATTTAAGATTTATCAGCTTTAAGTTTATGTAAAATTTTTAATTTAAATCAATGCATTAAGAGCATTTCTTAGTCACTATTTCCATTCCAAAGGGTGGATTTTGTAGTGCAATAGAAAAAACCTCTTCAATGGTCTTTACCGGGTAAATTTTTAGATCTGCGATAACATTTTGGGGTATTTCTTCCAAATCTCGACGATTTTCATCGGGAATTAGCACGATTTTTATACCACCACGGTGAGCGGCTAACAATTTTTCTTTTAAACCACCAATTGGTAACACTAATCCTCGTAATGTTATCTCACCAGTCATCGCTACGTCTGCTCTTACAGAATTACCGGTCAAACAAGAAACTAACGCTGTGCACATTGCAATTCCTGCACTGGGACCATCTTTTGGTGTTGCCCCCTCAGGTACATGCACATGAATATCCCGTTTTTCGTAGAAATCAGCATTAATATCTAGCTTTTCTGCTCGCGCCCGAACTGCAGTTAACGCCGTTTGAATCGATTCTTGCATAACCTCACCTAACGATCCGGTATAAGTGAGTTTACCTTTGCCAGGTACACAAGTGGTTTCAATAGTTAATAAATCACCACCAACTTCTGTCCAAGCTAAACCCGTCACTTGACCGATGCGATTTTCGGTATCTGCACGACCGTAATCAACTTTACGCACACCAAGATAATCTTTTAGATTATCTTCATTGATGACAAGGTGTTTCAATGATTTATCCATCAGTAGTGCTTTTACTGCTTTACGGCATAATTTGGAAATTTCGCGTTCTAAACCACGAACACCAGCCTCGCGGGTATAATAACGAATAATACCAATAATTGCGCTATCCTCGATCGTAAGCTCGCCTTTTTTTAAAGCATTTCGCTGAATCTGTTTAGGTAACAAATGTTTTTTGGCAATATTAAGTTTTTCATCTTCGGTGTAACCTGAAAGACGAATCACTTCCATACGATCTAATAACGGTGCTGGAATGTTCATCGAATTTGAAGTCGCAACGAACATCACATCAGAAAGGTCATAATCAACTTCTAAATAGTGATCATTAAACGCAACATTCTGTTCTGGATCAAGTACTTCAAGTAAAGCCGATGCCGGATCACCACGCATATCCGAAGACATTTTGTCAATTTCATCTAACAAAAATAAGGGGTTCTTAACACCCACTTTTGCCATTTTTTGAATAAGTTTCCCGGGCATAGAGCCAATGTATGTTCGTCTATGTCCACGAATTTCTGCTTCATCACGGACACCACCAAGTGCCATACGAATATATTTACGCCCTGTCGCTTTAGCAATTGATTGACCCAATGATGTTTTACCAACACCAGGCGGTCCGACCAAACATAAAATTGGCCCTTTAATTTTACTCACGCGACTTTGCACAGCTAAGTATTCAAGAATACGTTCCTTAACACGTTCTAAACCATAATGATCGCTATCCAGTGTCTCCTGAGCTTTCAGCAAATCTTTTTTAACTTTACTACGAGCATTCCACGGGACCTGCACCATCCAATCAATATAGCTCCGTAAAACTGTCGCTTCAGCAGACATAGGTGACATCATTTTCAATTTTTGTAATTCTGCCTCCGCTTTTTGCCGAGCTTCCTTAGGCATTTTAACTTCTTCGATTTTGCGCTTGAACATTTCATATTCATCAGGCGCGTCTTCCATCTCACCTAATTCTTTCTGAATTGCTTTCATCTGCTCATTCAAATAGTATTCGCGCTGACTTTTCTCCATCTGCTTTTTAACGCGATTACGAATACGTTTTTCAACCTGCAGTAAATCAATTTCAGATTCCATCATTGCCATCAAATATTCAAGGCGCTCAACCACATCTGCCATTTCTAATACACGCTGTTTATCCGCTAGTTTTAACGGCATATGAGAAGCGATTGTATCAGCCAATTTGTCCGATTGTTCAATAGAATGCAATGATGTTAATACTTCAGGAGGGATCTTTTTATTCAGTTTAATATAGCCTTCAAACTGATTAATGGTTGTCCGATTTAAGACTTCTTGCTCTTTTTCATCAACAGTCGGAGAACTAAAATACTCAGCCTGGGCAATGAAATATTCTCCATTATCTGTTAGCGTAGTGATTTTTGCACGACGCAGACCTTCAACTAAGACTTTAACCGTACCATCTGGTAGTTTTAGCATCTGCAAAACAGAAGCAACTGTCCCTACAGAGAAAATATCATTTACTCCTGGCTCATCAGTCGATGCTTCTTTTTGAGCCACCAACATGACCTGTTTATTTTGATCCATTGCAGCTTCAAGACAGTGAATCGATTTCTCGCGGCCAACAAACAATGGGATCACCATATGTGGATAAACCACGACATCTCGCAGAGGCAGTACAGGAATTTCAATGCGTTCGGAACGCTCAAGATTCATAAGGTTCTCTCTTCGTTTAGCTTATGCCAATTTTAGGGTTTCCTTAAAAGTTTTGAGAAACCTCAGTTTAAATATAGAGTTACATGGGGACAAAATTTTGATATTCAATAGCCTGATTCGGTATTAAACACAAAATGAGGGAAAAACCCTCATTTTGCATTACACAATTCAACTAAGAAAAGCATTAAGATTTATTTTTCACCTGATGCTTGTATATCAGGTTGACTATAAATCACTAAAGGTTCTGATTGACCGGCAACCACCATTTCATCAATCACTACCTTCTCAACATGCTCCATTGATGGCAAATCATACATAGTTTCTAGCAAAGCGCCTTCCACAATAGAACGTAAACCACGTGCTCCCGTTTTCCTCGCCATGGCTTTTTTCGCAATTGCTTTCAATGCTTCTTCACGAAACTCAAGATTAACGCCTTCAAGTTCAAAAAGTGCTTGATATTGTTTAGTCAACGCATTTTTAGGCTCTTTCAGAATCTGAATTAATGCTTCTTCACTTAATTCGCCTAGAGTAGCTACGACAGGTAAACGACCAATAAATTCAGGAATCAAACCAAACTTAATTAAATCTTCTGGTTCCACTTGAGAAAGTAACTCACCTTCAGTCGCTCGCTCAGATTCACTTTTGACCTCAGCTGAGAAACCAATACCTGAACGTGTATTTAACCGTTGGCCAATCACTTTATCAAGACCTGCAAATGCACCACCACAAATAAATAGAATTTTAGAAGTATCGACTTGCAAAAATTCCTGTTGTGGATGTTTACGGCCTCCTTGAGGGGGCACTGCTGCAATTGTACCTTCAATAAGTTTAAGTAAAGCTTGCTGAACGCCTTCACCTGAAACATCGCGTGTAATTGACGGGTTGTCAGATTTACGGGATATTTTATCAATTTCGTCAATATAGACGATACCACGCTGTGCTTTCTCTACATCATAGTCGCATTTTTGTAGAAGTTTCTGAATAATATTTTCTACATCCTCGCCAACATAACCCGCTTCCGTTAATGTTGTCGCATCGGCCATGGTAAATGGTACATCCAGGTAACGAGCCAAAGTTTCAGCCAATAGTGTCTTACCACTGCCTGTCGGCCCAATAAGCAAAATATTACTTTTACCTAGCTCTACCCCTTCACCATTCATCCCTTCGTTAGAAATATTACGTAGGCGTTTATAATGGTTATAAACGGCTACCGCCAATACTTTCTTGGCATTTTCCTGGCCAATAACATAATCATCAAGATGATAACGAATTTCATGGGGTGTCGGTAATGCGCTGCGCTCACGATGTGGTGCAATCTCTTTAACTTCTTCTCGAATAATATCGTTACAGAGCTCAACACACTCATCACAGATATAAACTGACGGACCAGCAATTAACTTACGAACTTCATGCCGGCTTTTTCCGCAGAAGGAGCAGTACAGCAACTTTCCTGAACTCTCTTTGCGTTTATCTGTCATTCAGATAACCTCACTTTTTTAACCATCACCCTAATTTTAACAAAGAGGGTAACAGAAAACTGTTACTAATTAATCATGTATATAACTATATCAGGCATGCCATACATTTATGTAAATTAATTACGATTAGTATAAATTTTATCTACCAAACCATAACTAACTGCTTCCTCTGCAGATAAAAAACGATCCCGTTCGGTATCGTTCTCAACGTCTTTTATTTTTTTACCCGTATGCTTAGCCATTAATTCATTCATACGCGATTTAATTTTTAAAATTTCTTTGGCGTGAATTTCGATATCCGACGCTTGTCCTTGAAATCCGCCTAAAGGTTGGTGGATCATGACACGAGAATTGGGCAAACAATAACGTTTTCCTTTAGTACCGGCAGTAAGCAAAAAAGCGCCCATCGAACATGCTTGCCCCATACAAATTGTACTAACGTCAGGTTTAATAAATTGCATCGTGTCATAAATTGACATACCTGCCGTAATGACGCCACCTGGTGAATTAATATAAAGATGAATGTCTTTATCAGGGTTTTCAGCTTCTAAAAACAGCATTTGAGCAACCACTAAATTTGCCATGTGATCTTCGACCTGGCCTGTTAAAAAAATAATTCTTTCTTTAAGTAGGCGCGAATAAATATCATAAGAACGTTCACCGCGTGAAGTCTGCTCGATTACCATTGGCACCAATGCCATATGCGGTGCAAGTTGATCTTGAT
Organism: Arsenophonus sp. ENCA; assembly: GCF_002287155.1. NCBI lineage: Bacteria > Pseudomonadati > Pseudomonadota > Gammaproteobacteria > Enterobacterales > Morganellaceae > Arsenophonus > Arsenophonus sp. ENCA. The sequence goes on along the minus strand of NZ_NHNG01000337.1, from coordinate 4,767 downwards.
TGTTATGATATGACATTTCCATCTCCTAATTAAACGCTTTATGGTGCCCAATCTATCTAATTCTACTCGAGATAAATAAGAATGACTATAATTACAAACTTAACCATTGTTCATAAAGGGATATTCGCCCTTATGAAGAAAGTCATACAACAATATAGAAAATTATTTGGGGTTATTCTTTTCTTTTTTCAAGAAAAAAGAAAAGTTTTTTAACGGTAAAAAACCCGTAGCATAAAACCACGGGTTTTCACAAAACCAGATAGTAGCATTTCACTACTCAGCAATTACCTCATCTGAGCCTGATTCATTAACTCTTGGAATTGAGTTTCTTTATCTGTTACTTCCGCTTTTTCTAATAATATTTCAATGGCTTGTTCTTCTAGCGCCAAATTACGGACACTATCCATTAACTCTTTATTTTTGCTATAGTATTCGATCACTTCAGTGGGATCTTCATAAGCTGAAGCCATCTCTTCAATCAGTGACTTTACACGAACATCATCTGCAGTTAGCGAGTTTTTATTGATAACTTCACCTAATAATAAACCAACAATAACGCGATGTTTAGCTTGCTCTTCAAATATTTCACGTGGTAATTCTAACGCTTGTTTTTCGTTGCCACCAAAACGTTGCGCAGCTTGTCGACGTAGTACATTTATTTCACTGTCAACAACAGCAACAGGCACCTCAATTTCGTTTTCCTTAACTAAACCATCAAGTACTTGCGTCTTAATTCGATTACGAACAGCTGTTTTTAGTTCACGTTCCATATTTTTACGTACTTCTGCACGTAAACTCTCCATCGAACCGTCAGGAACACCAAATTGTTTGATAAATTCTTCAGTCAGTTCTGGTAATACACGTTGTTCCACTTTCTTCAAAGTGATAGCAAAGTTAGCCGCTTTACCTTTTAAATTTTCTGCGTGATAATCGGCTGGAAAATTGACATCGATAGTAAATTCTTCACCTTCCTGATGACCAATAATACCATCTTCAAAACCAGGTATCATACGACCTTCACCCATTACCAGCACAAAATCGTTCGCATTACCACCTTCGAACACTTCACCATCAATTGTGCCTTTAAAATCGATAGTCACTCGCGAATCTGCAGCAACTTCTTCTTTTATCTCTTGCCAAGTCGCTTGTTGCTTGCGTAATGTTTCCAGCATGGTGTCAACATCTTCATCTTTTACCGCAACAATAGGTTTTTCAACCTTGATATTTTCTAAACCCTTTAACTCAATTTCTGGATAGACTTCGAATTCAACGGTATAGGTAAAATCTTCACCCGTTTTAAATTGTTCAGGTTGATATTTTGGTGCCCCAGCTGGATTAATTTTTTGTTCTATAATTGCACTGACAAAATTACGCTGCATTATATCGCCCAGCACGTCCTGTAATACAGAAGTACCATAACGTTGTTTAACGATATTCATTGGCACTTTGCCTTTACGAAAACCATCAATGCGCACTTTTTTTGACACATTAATTAATTCACTATTCACCGCTTTTTCAATATCAGCATTAGGAACGGTAATTGTTACACGACGCCCCAGGCCTTGAGTTGTTTCAACAGAAACTTGCATCTTGTTACCTCAAAAGAATCTTAGTACTCGGACAATTCCAGAGTGAATGTTATCAGACATCTCCTGATAACATACTGCTCCCCAAACCCGGGTTTACCCTCTATTTTTGAGGCTCCCTGTTAAGTAGAAGCGTTCCGAAACCTTATAGAAAATTAGACGCGACATTATACAGATGCATATGGGGTGAGTCGAGCAAAGGTGAATAATAAATAGTAAACGCTCTAAATACTGGCTTTTGTAGCAAAATTTATATGACTAACACGGTATAAGATATAACGATAAAAATATTTTATACTAGCAATTATTGCTAAATAATATCTGGTTAAGTCAGCATAATTATCTTATTTCTTAACCTGGATTGACCTACTCTCCACCACGGCAAGCTGGTGAAGAAAAAGCCTGCTGTTGGCGCTGTTGCCACTCAGTTGGGGTATAAGTATGTAATGCCAATGCATGAACACTATTAGATAATTCATCTGTTAATAATTGATAAACAGCTTGGTGACGAACAACCATCCTTTGTGCTGCAAATTTTTCTGTCACTAAAATAACTTTAAAGTGACTTTCCGTACCTGGCGGAATATTATGTTGATCACTTTCATCTAATACCATCAAATATAACGGCGAAAAAGCGTATTCCAGTTTTTCTTCAATTTGCTTACACATGGTTTGCATAGGTTTAGTTACCATATTAATAGACTCTTTCGACTTAATTTACTAAGTAAATATATATGCCAGCAAAAATGATTAATCTGTTTTTTATTATGACTCACTACGATTTATCTAATATCGGTTAGAAATAGGATTAGATATTACTAAATTACGATTAAAGCATAATCCAGACCAATTTTTTAGTAGGTTCCTTCACCAAATGCCGATAACTTTCTGGCATACTAACAGTAAAATACCAAAGTATGGTAACGATTAAATCAAGTAATACCAAAATAGGTTGAGAAAACATGTTAAAAAATACCTTTCATCTAATCATTGCTCTGTTAATCTCATTGAGTTTAATTGGATGTGTTGCCCCAATTAACACCCTGTCTATCGAGCCAAATATTACCCTGCCAACTCAAGATCCAACCATAAGAGCAGTTTCAATAAATATTACTAGCATTGATAAAAGAAGCTCAACGGCACTTGCCGAAGTTAATCGTAATGCAGCACTAGCGGTATTAAAACCCTCTCGCGATTTACGCTATCTTTTACAAGAAGCATTAGAAAAACAGATGATCGCCAGAGGTTATACGGTTAGTGCACCGGCTAATATTAATTTACAAATTGCGCTAAATAAGCTGTATGCCGATGTACAAGAAGGCAGCTTACGTCATAATATCACTGTCGATGTTGCGATTAGTGTCGTAGCTATGGCATCTAATGGGTCAACCAGTACACGTACCTATACGCGTAGCTATAATGAGCAAGGGCCTCTTGATGCTAGTAACGAAAAAATTGCTTCTGCTCTCAATAAAGCCTTAACTGACATTATTGCTGATATGGCTAATGATCCTGAAACAAGCCAGTTTATAAAACAAAACGCACAATGAATTTTTCAGCGTGTTAAGTGAGAGTGCTACCAGCAATAGCTCTGTCTGACAATAACAGAGCAACAGGACGACTATGAAAAAAAACTACCTGACCGTTTTTACCCAACATCGTTCCCGAGTGCTGCTTTTGCTAGGTTTTGTGTCAGGGTTACCGCTGGCACTTACCGCAAGTACTTTGCAAGTCTGGTTAACCGTCGAAAATATTGATATTAAAACGATCGGTTTTTTTTCATTAGTCGGCCAGGCTTATGTATTAAAATTTCTTTGGTCACCATTAATGGATCGCTATACCCTGCCGTGGCTAGGTCGCCGGCGTGGTTGGTTATTAACCACTCAGATTTTACTGATTATAAGCATTGCGGGGATGGGATTTATCGATCCCAAAGAGCATCTTTGGTGGTTGGCAGCTGTTGCGGTACTGGTGGCTTTCTGCTCGGCCTCACAAGATATTGTTTTTGATGCTTATAAAACCGATTTATTGTCAACAGAAGAGCGCGGCGCCGGCGCGGCAATATCCGTTATCGCCAATTCCCAAACGAAATGCAACAAAGTAAATCCTTAGTCATACATAGATAAAATTACTGTAATGATCCCATAAGAGATACTGTTGTATGAAGGGAAAACATTTGAACTTACATGAGCGTTTTTATATCGAAAAACGAATAATTGACGGTGTTACTCAAGCCACTATTGCTAGAGAATTGGGGCTTTCTCGTTCAACTGTCAGCAGGGAACTCAAACGTAATACTGATCCCGCTTTCCATGGACTTTATTCTTGCAGAAGAGCCGATACCTTAGCGAAAGCCAGACGTCTCAATAAATCTACACGAGATGCATTTAATCAACAAACCCCGCAAACGCAGGATTTTATCCGTAAGGAGCTTGCTTTACATACCTCGCCAGAAGTTATCAGTGGAAGGCTACGTTTGAAGCATGGTGTTTCTGTCAGCAAGAATACGCTTTATCGCTATATCAAGAGAGACCGACTGGCAGGAGGGAAACTCTATCTCCAGCTTCCTCATCGCGGGAAACATTATCGCTATGATAAGGGTGAATCCAAGCGTAGCCCTATTCCTGATAGAGTGGGTATTGAAGAGAGACCCGCTGAGGCTGATCTTAAGCAACAACCCGGTCATTTTGAAATTGATACTGTATTTGGTAAAGATCAGAAGTCATTCTTACTGACTCTAGCGGATAAAGCTACCAAGCAGATTATTATCCGCAAGTTACCGAATAAACGCGCTGATACTGTTGTAGATGCTTTCCGTGACATTAAGCGTGTTGCTTAATAGTGAAATAAGGGTGTTTCGGTGATTGAAGTAAATTTTACGCTGTTCTGAGATGGAAATTCCAAAGACCTGCGCTAAGGAGTAAGAAGGTATCATCAATAAAGGGTCTACGATTCCGTAAAATTTGGGTCATGCAACCGAGGCGCTTGATACCCGCGATGGCGTGTTCAACTGTAATACGGATGCCCGAGATTATTTTATTTTCTTGTTTTTGTTCAGGCGATAAAGGTCTTTTTCGAGTTCCTTTTTTTGGGATTTGTGTATTAGGATGCTGTTTATCTATACCTTGAAAACCGGTATCTGCCCAGATGGTTACCTCAGGAGGAATATGGCGAATTATAT
>NZ_NHNG01000019.1:0-14174 GCF_002287155.1 Arsenophonus sp. ENCA | reverse complement strand
GGCTATGGCTGATTGCCCTTGCGCCAAAAAATCGGGTGGCTACATGGCGGGATATCAGCTTCGATTTTTTCCCCAGCGCTTTCCACCCTATCCATATCAGCGTGAAAACATGCTCATCACGGGCAGTCATATTGCGCATCAGAAAATAGAGCACCAAAATAAGCAGCCACATCCATTTGGTGATAATAAGACCAAGGATAATCAGACAAAAAACCGAGATAATAAACGGGGCAATAGGAACCCCACAAAGCAATGTAGGACGAGTCAGCGCCTTATAGACGGTTGCCATATTTCCCCATCTCCATCATCATAAAATATAGGCGACAAATTCAGAAATACCGACAATAATACAGGCACCAATGATAACGTTGCTTATTTCTGCCAGCGCTTCTTTACGCCATAACACCTTGAAGGCAACCCATAATCCGGCAAGCGTCGCAGTGGCAATAGAAATAGAATGCATACCGACAATTAACGCTTTCAGTAATTTATTAACTGGCTCAAACCCAGCCGAAAATACCGGCGCAGCAAACAGGTAACACAATAGCCACATAGCAATCTGTGCAGGACGATTAATCACATTTTTTATTTTCACTTGAACACCTTAATAATTTTATTGTTGTACGTCTCCACGTACAAAGTGAGAGGGATAGACAACCACCGACGAGGATATCGATAACGGTCTATTGCCTTTATTAATGAATTCTCTCGTGAATTTTCCTTTATCTTCTTTAATACTTGGCACCTTGTAACCAACATCATTTTTATAACCTATGCGCTCTATGTAACTGGTATTATTAAATTCCCCTTCTTTTTTCTGCCCCGTTGAAAAACTACCGCTGTAATAGCAACTGAGCGCTCTTTTCAGCGAGCCGCCACGCTGATAGCAATCGGTCAGGATTTTTTCAAAAATGGCAAGATTGATGCAGGGATCGAAGAGTTGTTCATCATTAACATGATAGGTTTTAAAATTGGTACTGGTGATTTGCATCAGTCCCAGCGAGTAACGTTTTCCTTGCGTTTTTAATTGATTAACATGGGTAAGTGCCTGATTTTTGCTCTCAGGAAACAGCCCTTTTTTTACGCCTATAATGCCGATGGCATAGGGATTAAAACCGGATTCCACTCTGGCAACCGCCAAGGCAGTCTCAGGATGGACAGAAGGCGCGCACTGCATGGCTAAGGCAAGAAACGCCGTGGTGGATAACATGAATTTACCTCCTTTTTTTATCAGACGGTGTTCTTTCATCCTCTGTTCCTAAAATGCGCTTTAAGTTATCCTTTGCTTCATCGCCATGTCGTTCAATAACATAGTGAATAAATTCAGAAATCGTCACAGGGCGTCCAATATAATGACCGATATCGAGCACAATTTTATCGAGCCGGTCACGCAATACCGCGCCCACATAAATATTTTTCCCCGGACGCGAAAGTTGTTTAAACATTATCTTTTTCCTTGATAAAGATGACTAGCGGCCTCGGCGCTTCACCGCATAGAGGTAAGTATTGGGTAAGCAACAGTTGGTAAAACTGGCGTCTTCACTGTTATTCGTTATATTTAATCCTTTTTTCAACGTATAAATAAAATCAGCCAGCGTATCAGTGTTATCTCGTTTTTGATTTAATGTTTTTCTCCATATTGAATCAATAATCTCTTCGGTTGAACGGGACATTTTTTCATATCCCCTAAGAATACTGAGTCTTAATAGCCGTATTTCATCGTTTTCTTTGCACTGCTGACGATAGTGCATTTGACGACGCTCACGGCAACGTTGACGCGCGTTCATTAATTTATTCCCCCCTAAAAGAAGATTTATGGTAAGTACACCAGAAAATACTCACTACAAATCCACCTGTTGGTGATTTGTGTACACCTGTGTCGGCATACATCCAGCCAGAAAGCGTTATAAGCTCCGCCTTGAGCGTAAAAATCAAGGCTACCGGCGATCAACCCGTTATTGCATCGCTAATTTTTTAGCAGCGAAATAACGCATAATGCAACACGACTATATTGTTTTCCGCCATGCTGCGGATCACCGGTACTGATTTGTTAAAGAGCAGGCGCAACTATTCAGATAACAGGCACCTCTACCAACACTGGATGTTTTCAGAATCAGGTCGCCCGGAAAACGTGGGCGAGGGAAAATGATGCCTTAAATTTTTTGGCCCTTGAATAGGGATAATCACCATTTTAGTTATAAGTTTTAATTGTTTAAAATCAATAACTTAAAAAACAAGTAAGTATCAATTAAACGGAAAACCCCCACCTTATTTCGTGAGGGCTTCCTATAAAAACATTTAAAAACAATTACTTACTTTCTGTTCGTTTCTATCAAATAATCCTCAATGGCAAAATTGAAAAATGCTCTTAATGCAGAATAAGTTTTTAATTCATGCTTCTGCATCGCATTATTAAGATGATTATCTACAGTCCTAACGCTAATATTTAAACATAACGCAATCTCGCTGTTAGTAAGTCCAGACCGAGACATTGACAATATCTGAATTTCTCTTTTGGATAATTTAGGGAATAGTTCCAAATACGTATTAAAGTTTTTTATTCGGAATGGATGCATTGTTTTCTCCTATTCATTTAGCGTAATCGTCAGAGCACATCGCTCTGACGACGAGTCTTAAACGCTAATGACCTGACTACCAGAAGGCAGAAATTCAGGAGGAAGGTATCGATTTATACCGTTGGCGCGGCAATAGTTTCTAAATTGCCTGCCATTATGCACACCCGATTTTTGATAAATTGATTGCAAGTTGTTTTCTATTGTCCGATGGGAAAGATTAAGCTTCCTGCCAACTTCTTTGCTGCTTAATCGCTGTAGCGTACAAAAGATAATCTGGCGCTCTCGCTGGCTAAACCGGTTATCTGACTGAATCAGATTAATGGTATAAGGCGATTCTCCTTCGATATATTCAAGCAGCGATAAAAACAGGAAAGGCTGAGCATAAAAAAATGACCCTTGGTAAACATCTTTCTCATCGAAGCGCGGAAAAAAATCAAACCGCCACGGTTGGGGCGATTGTTTGTAACCACCGGGCAACGTACTGAGCAGCGATAATGGCAATTTCTTATGGCGAACGACCTCCTCGTGCGCATGAAAAACGTCCAGTACTTGAGATGATTCCACCGTCATCCCCAGAATATCGGTCATCGCGGCATTGGTATAATCCTGAGATTCGGCATCGGTAAAACCACAGGGGATCGTTAAACTTTGGCAAAATTGCTTGATGGCGCTGTTCATGCGACACCCCCTATTTTCAGAAGGGATGCACGTTGGCGCGGCGTCAAATGACGTGAAATACGCGCAAATTTAGCAAGTATCGCCGGTTTTGCGCTAAAGACACGCTTGCAGAAAATGGGATGCAGATTTTTAGGACAAGTTTTCAGTGGGGTAGTAGCCATGATAGCAACCTCAGTAAGTAGCTGGTTTTGCTACCACAGAGTTCTCACACTCAGGGTGGTAGCCCAGACGGAGGTGAGAAACCGGCCTTACTGATACCGGCCACCCATAAAGGGTGCCCCGCCTGAGCCACCATTATTTTTCAGGTATGCTAAGGCTCATTCTGCGACATAAAAAAAGACGCGTGGCGCGTCATTTGTCGCCAGTAAGATGCTCGGGTTGTCACGCCCGGTTATCCATTTTTAGATAACACATCAATTATAGCGTCTGAGCAGAAAAGCGGCAAGAACATCTTAATATAGGCAGGTGTATTTTAAGGGTCATACTTAGCAGTATTTACTTTGACTTAAAACGCCACAATTTATCGGTGCCAACTTTTATGCCTATTCTTGGTGTGGCAATATATTCAGGTTGAATAGTAGAATCATAAACACAAAAGTTATGACATTGCGTTAAATCAATTTGATTATTATTTTTTGTGATATTTAATTTTTTGCAAAGTTTACCCGGCCCATTTAAAGAAAGAACTGTAGGTTTATATAAATCGATTCCTCGAATTAAAACCGCCGTCGGAAAACCTTCACGCTCGGTCACAATATTCAGGCAATGATACATACCGTAGATAAGATAAACATAGGAAAACCCGGCAGCCCCAAACATGACCGCTGTTCTTGGCGTGCAACCTCTCACCGCATGGCAGGCCGGATCATCCTGCCCTACATAGGCTTCGACTTCGTTGATAACCCCATGATAATCTGCAAACTTTAAAACATTTCCCAGCAAATCCTTTGCTACACAAAGCGTATCACGCTCATAAAATGAGCGAGGTAAAATAATGTTACTCGACATCGATTAATCCATCAGTGCATTAATCTCAGCATCAGACAACCCGGTAGACATTTTGACAATCGCCCGATCAACGCCGTTGGCCAGAAGTTGGCGCGCTATGGTTCTGGCAGATTCTTGCCTACCTTTTTCTATGCCCTTTTCTATGCCCCGCTGTTCGCCTAGATGAATACCTTCTTCACGGCCTTGAACAATGCCCTCTTGACGGCCTTTCAATATACCTTGTTTCTCGCCTTCTTGCCGTAGCTGCTCTGCAATGGTCATCACCACCTCCCGATAATCAGTTGCTCTTTCCGCAATCTGATGCAAAAATTGCTTTGCATCAGAAGTATTTCCTCGTTCTACAATATAACAGATTAATCCGCGAAATAGCTCAGGCTGCAATACCCACTGATTGAGCAAACCTGCTATCTCCTGACTTAACTCTAGCATATCGCGGGTACGGATATGCTTCATCACCAGCTCCATCAGGGCGACGTGCCGATGTGTGATAATCTCCTCGTCCGGGATAGCCGTCACGTCAACCAGAGGAAACGCCTGCATATAAACCAACTTTGCCAGTTCCGGGTCAGCAAAACAATCCAGACAATGGGTACTGTAAGGATACGGCGAGGTTTTCCCTTGATAAAACAGCAATGGTATCACCACCGGCAAGGTGTCGTTGCCCTGCTCAAGATGCCGTTGCATGGCGGCAACCGCATACCTTAAAAGCCTAAATGCCATCAGTTTTTCAGGTCTGCTTTGATGTTCGACAACACAATAGACATAACTATCATGACCAGCGATGGTCTTCATCGAATAGAGCATATCTGAGCACTGACTACGCAGGTCTGCCTCAATAAAGCTGCCGGACTCCATCGCCAGCGTACTAAAATCACACAATTGGCGAAGTTTTTCCGGTAAATGAATTTTCAGGAAATCCCGAGCGATGGTGATATCACCAAGGAATTTTTTAAAAAAACTGTCATGGTGGGAAAGTGTCTTTTTCATCAATGCAGTATACCCGCGAAGGATAAGCCTCGCCATTCTTTCACATTAAAACTTGAATATCCCGACGCGAATACCCAATTTTTGTTGCTGCTGAAGTTTAACTGTCGCTTCCTGATTTTGTTTAAACAGCGAAAAACCGCGCTGTTGCTTTAACAACTGCTCGGGGGTATCTAGCGGTTTCAGCTTGTCAAACGGCACGGGTTTGATCCCCATTGCACCCTGATTTTCGATGCGCCAGTTATTGCGCTTGTGATCTGACCATCCCTGCTTGTTGCCCTGCCCATCGGTCAGCGGCACTTTTACGGTGGTTTCACCCTCCTTGCGCATTTTTATCACACTGCCGACTTTTACCCCTTCGCGCTTGATTTCATCGGCAATATTGCTACCCCAGCGTGTCATTTCTGTTTTGTTTTTCAGGGTACGCAACGTAATGTAATTTTGCTGCTTGTTTTTGGGGTCAAACAGGTAATTTGTCCGACCAAACTCAACCACTTCAAACAGATTACGTAAACGCTCAGGCTCTCGTTTAAGCTGTTCTTTTTTCCCGAACTCATATTTATGAGTGCATTTTACCTTGTAACCCATTTTTTGCAGGTTTTCTGCAAACTTTTCGCGTAACTCGCGCAGGTCTTTTTTACGAATGTTGATCCGCTTACCGCCATTATCAGGAATGCGAAGCAATGCATGAACATGTGGGTGATGTTCTTTATCAGTATGGTATGCCATCAAAAAGCGATTTTCAGGATATTTTTGTTTTAGTGTCTCCTCTGCCGCTTTAAGCATATCCTTTTCCGATACCTCCGCTATCTTCGGTGATGAAAACACCATGTTATGCACCAGATTAGGTGAGCGGTCATGGGTGTACTGTTTTTTATCCTCATCATCGATAAGCGATTCATACGCCTCTTTTCGTTGCTCACGGTCAGCGATGTGATATTCCACCCCATGGTTATCACGCAAAGTAATTTCGCCTTCCCGTGCAATATAGTTTATTTCATTTTTAACCCCGCGAGGCCGGTTAGCACTGCCGGTAATCTTTACCATCACCTCACGACTTGCCCCCTGCTGCAACAGGCGGCTTTGGATATTTTTTTCATATTTCGCGCCACCGTTGCGGATTTTAAAGTTATAAGGTGTCCGTCTGGCCTGCTCCTGTTGCCCCCGTAATTTACGTGCTTTATATTCATCATCCGATTTTTTACCTATTCTTTTTGACATAAAACCACCTTATCATTTTGGCGTATTCCGGATTTTGACACTACGGACATTCACGGCGGCGTTAGTCAATTGTCGCACGGCTTTTTTCACGTCCTCAACGTCCTTATTAAGTTTTTTTACTTCTTCCCACAAATCCGTTTCTTTTACATCATGATACTGACGTTGACGAATAATTGTCGCCAGATTACGACCTGCCGTATTGACCGCATTTCTTGCCCGGCGTAACTCTTCCACTTCCTCATCCAGAAGAACAGGCTCCGTCGTCATAGCAAGATTTAACATAAACCGGATTTCTTTAGCCACTGACCAGTGACGGGAATCCGCTTGCAGAGTCAATTGATTAAGCATCTCATCGGATAAACGGATTTGCCTTACATGAGATAATGTCGATTCTTTGCGGAAAACGTTATCAACGTCTGTCGTATGTTGAGAAATAATTTTATTGGCAATGGTAGAAAAAAAAGCAGCGGGGGTTTTACCACTTAACTTTATTATCGCATCCTTTAATTTGGTATAATTATCGTTCTCTATTCTAAAGCTAATGAATTTCATCCTTCCTCCAAAAACCCCGTGTAGCGGCTGGCGAGAGCGACAAATGTGCACATTTGTAGTGTCTACGCCTATCCGGGGTCTTGTGTTTTTATGGCGTAATTTTCCCAACCTTAGCTCATCTCAATACCCAATATTTCATTATCATTAGGGGAATGGGGGGGCGAAACTAGACATACATAACCTCGTATAAATCAATTGATATCGTAACATGCGACATTACCCATCATTCGCTACCTGCCTTGTTTCATCATCCTTGATTTTAGCCTCTTTCTCCCAGATACCAAGTAGTCGATGGAATGGCATCACATCATTTATAAAACTGATTAACGCCTCTCCCAATAACGCAATAATACAAACTGCCAAAAAGATTGGGATGGTATAGTTATTTGTCGCAATAATGTTTTTTCCCAGATGGAAGTAAGTGACAAGACAAACCCCTCCCCCAATAAAAATTACCACGCCTTTAAATCCATACAGTAGCGCGAGTAAAATACCTGTTACCGTGTGTAAGCTACTAGCAACCACAAGTCGAATTGAAAACCAAGCCCAATAAATACCTTTTGAAAAAAGCTTTAAAAATTTGGCAAAAAATCGCTTCCGTTTTGATTGAGAAGCCGCTTTTATTACGGCCTCTCTCTGCTTCCCCTGTGGGAATTGATAAATATTATTTTTCATTTCTCACCTCGCTTGGATGCCAGTGAGTTTTTTAACTTATAAATTTCCCGCTTACCTTTTTCCCGTTGTTGCTCTTTCTCTTCCTGCTCCGGTGTCAAATTACGGTTATTAAAAATCACCATATCGGCTTTGGCATCGTAACGAATACTGTAATCGGGCAAGTCGTTCGCTTTAGCCAGTTGCTTAATGTTATGCCTGAACATTTTTAACAATGCAGTACTTCCAGTTTTTAAATGCAGTTTTTCAAGGGATATCGTAAACTCTCCCTGATTACCACAATGCTTACGGGCTATTTCATAAAGTCGCCTATCTATTGCTTTTCGGATACGGAAGTAATCAGGGCTAATTTTTAGCATTTTCTTTTTATGCAATGCCTGATAGAGCCAGTCAGGTAACGTCACTTCGATCATTCCAATATCAAGATTACCTTTTTTTTCATCAATAACACGCCAACTATCGATTAAACCAAAGCCAATCGATTCTTGCTTTACACCAGAATGAAAAATATTTGTTTCAACTCTAGTTCCAGACAGTCTTGCTAGTGATTTTTTAAAATCATTATATGCTCTTCCCCCTTTTTCCCTGTTTGTTGTGACAAAAAAATCATATGGTGTAAAAAAAATAGTTCTACTAATTTCTTGATGATTATTAATCGCTTCCTGTAGCTTAGATATAACATAAATCCAGACATCTTTATCAAAAATAGTAGCTAGCCCATCTGCTGTTGGTTTAACAATAACCGTTACATTACCATTTCTGTATTCCCTAACTTTAGTATCCCCACCTTTCAAAGCAAAAAAAGGATGCTCCATACTTGCCATCTCATCACGAAAGCTGGAAAGCTCCACCTCATCGGCGATAAAAAAATCTATCTCGTGTTTTCGGGGACGTAACGTTTTCAAATTGCACGCTCTCTGATTACTTGTATTATTTGCCATAGCCTCAGTCCTATCTATCCTAGGGTTGATGGTTAGAAGCTGCTGAGTGCTACCGACATCCAGCAGCTTCGCTATTCGTCTTTTAAAAACCTATAAAACACACAAAAACATCGTCACTTAAAAACCATAATATCGTCTATCAAAAACCATTTCAAGAAAAAGGCAAAAACAGTCGTTTTTTTTAACAAAAAAACTGTGAATAAGTTAAATTTTAATCGTCCTTTAAAAACCAATCTATCGTCCTTTAAAAACCAACAATCGTCCTTTAAAAACCAACAATCGTCCTTTAAAAACCAACAAGTCGTAAAAATTATTGTATTTCATATACCTACAGAACAAAAAATCTCTTTAACTTATTTAACTTATACATAACTAATCTTTTAACCGAATTTCACCCCCTTGAACCTGTGGATAACTTCACTTCTGTCAAAACCACCAAACGGCAGATTTTTGCTCCTTCCTGATAAAATTCCCTCTGCCCATCTCAAGCATCAGTGTGAACGTGCCTCAATCGGCATTGGGTGCTCTTCCGCTTCCTCGCCTTGGCTGTTCGTTCCTCGTCGCTTCGCGCCTGCGGTACGCCTCAGCCAAAGACTGCGGCGAGCGGTGGGAGTTAAGGTGAGGGTTTTCTTTGGTTCTAAAACGCGCTGTAACGACTCAGGAGCGATTTTTTGAGGTTGGACACGCAAGAATAGATTAACAGCACAAAAGGGCTTACAAGCGCGTATAGGGCAGATTTCTGGTCTGCCGTTCCCTGTCGATGGCAAACAGCAGGGCAACACCCGAAAGCAAATCCGGCACGACATCCGTTTTTGTGCCAAAGCGACCATTGTACAAACCACCCCAGCGACGAACGAGCAGCCAGTCACCAAACAGATCATTCATCAATTCGGCTTCGTACCAGCGTATCTCCGACTCCCAACGCCATTTCAACATTTAGCCGTAGCCCTTTTGGTATTATACTTTGTTGAGTAAGCGCTCTCTTCAATGGCCGCCACAACCGGAGAACGAGGCCATGAACGATAAAGTATTACAAGATGTCGAAATATGAGAATATTCTGTCTGAAATATAGGTGCAACCTTTAACCGGAAATGAAAACAATGATGCTGTTTAACCTTACAAAAGCCGCTATGGAACACCTGTTTCCTGATTCTGTTGCGAAACAGCAAGAAGACATTATCCAGCAACGAAGAGGTGAAAATATTGTTCTCTATGACCGAGACAGTAAACAGAAAGATACGGTAGATTTTGTTTTTCATCTCCATGCTATAAAAGTAAAACAATTTTATTGCGTAGTTGCTATCGAGAAAGAAACGCGCTGGGTGCACATTATTCATCATGTCAAAAAAGGTGATGTGAGAGAGTTTACCCGCCGGTTTAACGAACGGTTGGTGAATGGCGTCGCTAACATGATTATGCACGTTAAACCAAACTCAATAGCATTACTGGATATGACGGTTGGTAACTATACCACTGCTAACCAAGAGATGCTTTTTGTGCATAAAAGTGATAAAAGCTGCAATACTCATATATCACAAATTGTTTGGATTTATCGAAATGTTATTGATGAACACGGTTTCCCCGGTAATGAACTGGATGCGATGTATTTTGATATGGAGCAGAACGCCTTCATCAGAAAGACCAAGCAGTCAAAAGATTATTTTTACCCTGCGGAAGCGATGCTAGAAAAATTTTTACGATCATATACCGCTATGACGGAAAAAGAAATACAGCTTGCCGTGCAAGGTAATCGTAAAGGCTGGATAATCTCTGGAGCAAAAGATGAATGCAATATGCATTGAACAAGCGAGATTTTATTGAATTACTCCATCGCTATCAAAGTAATAGCGCCTCTATCTTCTCATTAGGATTTTATTACTATTTTATATTATACGGAAAAAAAGAGCGGATCCCCAGCATAGCAAACCAAAGGAAGCTTTCCTGCGACAAACTTTGGTTAAGTGAATGGAAAAAAGATGCCCGCAGGGCATAGAAGGCGGCGCTCATTAGTAACAATATTCCCCCAATATTAATCCGCCGAAGCCCGCCCTGAGAAGGGCGGATGC
The DNA here is from genome assembly GCF_002287155.1 of Arsenophonus sp. ENCA. Taxonomy (NCBI): domain Bacteria; kingdom Pseudomonadati; phylum Pseudomonadota; class Gammaproteobacteria; order Enterobacterales; family Morganellaceae; genus Arsenophonus; species Arsenophonus sp. ENCA. Next base: position 3,475 of record NZ_NHNG01000019.1, on the reverse strand, counting down.
ATAGCTAAAATTAATCTCCATACCCCTCCCACCCTGCTAGGAGGTTTTTCTTTTTGCCGACTGTCAGCGACACCTTTTTCTGATGGTCGAAGACAAAAGAATGTTGCAGCAACGTTGAAAACTCGTCGTTTGCATTTCCAGAACCTGCGATACAAAATAGCCGACAGAACCACATAAAAACACAAGACCTCGGATAGGCGTAGACACTACAAATGTGCACATTTGTCGCTCTCGCCAGCCGCTACACGGGGTTTTTGGAGGAATTTAAAAGGAGTAAAATTTTGACAGAAGAAGAACGACTACAGAATTTTTGGATAGAGGCTGATGCGTTATCCGGCGTAAGCTATTTTGATGTCGTTAATGCAGGGTTGAAGCCAGTAAAATATCACTATCCGGTAATGTCACAACAACAGGTATCGGCGCAACTTAACTTTAAAGTGTGGGAACGGTCAAAACTTTGTTGTTACTTCCGTTGCCTTGATTCAGGTGACTATTTTAAAATAAATTTGTTCTTCAATGCCAAAACAGGAGGGCACTATGCTTCACAACAAGGCAGTATTGATTTTAAATCATTGGGCCTTTTAGGGGAATGTTTTTTACTGGATATTGTGATAAATGAAAAAGGTTATCCGATATTAAAAAGTGCACGAAGGCTTGACGATCAGGGAGTGTTATGAATATTAAAGAACGTAGCCTATTAAGTGAAGATGAATCTGAAATTTATTGTAATCTTAACCGATTAATGACCGAAGGTGTTGTTGTTTTTGTCAAAGTAAAACTGTCGGAATTTTTAACACCTACCGCTGAATATGGAACAGAACTATTTTACCATGATTTCCTTGAGTTGAACAATTTAACAGCCCCGTTTTTATTGTTTGATGTAAAGAATAAAAAAGTATGCAAGGTAATTACATTTAACAATGAATATAAAAAACAGACAACACATGAATTAAGGAAGATACTTGAAGTCTGCCAAATTCCTTTGATAGAAATTGGCAGTATTGCCGAGTTGTATACCTGTGAACTTTTTTGAAAATAGCAATAAAGATCACAATGATTTATTCATCGTCGAATACTTATTTACTGTTATTTTTTGTGATGTCTTTAGGTGATAATTATCGTCATAACACGTTTTTAATTGTCGAAAGACACCCTTCGGTGATTTAATGAGAGCCAAACATTTTTTTTGCGTTCGTCAGCGTTTCCGAGGTGGGTTCAGCGTCTGCTAATGGCTGCGTGGTCTGTTGTTCGTCCTTCTCCACGGGCGCTAACAGGGCACGAACGTGAATATCGTCCTCCGGCTGGCTCGACAGTTTCCGGTATTCTTCCTCACCAATAGCAAACCACGCCGTCCACGGCCTGCCTGCCGCCAATTCATCCCTGACGCGCTTCTGCCACGCTACAGACTGTAGCGCCCTATCGTGGTTGTCCGTGTTCATTTCAGGCAGCACGAGTGAAAGGGTGCGTTTCAGGGTCAGCGCATCGCGTTTTCCGTCCAGCAGCAACGCCAGCAATGACGGAAGTCGCTTATCCAGCGTGGATAAAGCGATCCCTGCTACCAGACAATCTCTAAAAAAATCAGGGCGCTGGCGCAGGGGGATATTTTCAATCGCGTCAATAGCGGCTTTCTGATGCGGTTCATCAGGGTACAGGTACAGCCAGAGCTTGCGTCGTTCTTCGTTCATGCTCGTTTCCCCTAGCGATTGATTTCGGCAATGGATGTGACGAGCGCCAATTGTGCTTCTGGTAGAATTTTGACCTTCTCTTTGAGTAATGGGAAGGCGTCTTTCACTGCCGGATATATCAGTTCAGCACCGCCGCCTGTGAGGTAAATACGGTTCACGCCTTTATAACCTTGCAGATGCTGAATGACGCGCTCCGCTAACCGCGAAATACTGCTGTTTATCACACCGCGCACGACATCAATCCTGCTGCCGTCATTAACCACGGTTTCAAACAACGCTCTGTCGTTCCGGTTTTTGACTAGTTGGTCGGCAATGTAATAACTGGTATGACTTCCTGCCTGTTTTAGTGCATTCATCACGGCGGTTGTCACCAGTGTGACACCTAAACCTGGCTCGCCGGACACCTTTGATACGCTCCGGTAACGTCCAGAAATCGCTCCGCAGTCCAGCGTGGTTCCGCCTAAATCGACAACCAGCGAGGTTTCCAGATCGCTGACGTTATCCTCTTCCAGCGATGCCAGCGCCGCAGGGAGGGATTCCGGCAAAACGTGGACTTTTTCAATCGAAAATAACTGACCTTTGTTCAGGGTAATTTTTTTTTGTAGGTTTGCCGCTTTGCGCTGAATGTTGTTGCTGTTCTCCTGCATGTCTGGGGTGAAATATTCCGATATGGGCAGCGTTACCCATAATTCAACGGACTGTGGCTCCATCCCCGTCTGTAGCAGTGCGTGATGCACCGCCAGACGGTTTTCCACGCCGTACTGATATTCAATATTGGTGGTGACAATCGCAGACGGATTGTGTGTGTCGAAAGCGTATTTTTCGCCATCGGCAAGGTAGTTATAAGTTTTTTCACTGCCAAAGCCGGACGTATTCCAGCCTTCTTTAAAGGAGTTATGACTGACCAGTGTGTGCCGTTCACCGTTGTCGTCGAACCATGCCAGTTTTACCGCTGTAGAGCCGTCATCGCAAAAAACTTTACGCATAAAGCACCCGTTATGTTCCGTGTGTTTGTTATTAAAGCCTATTGTAGTCATTTTTTAGCGATGCATCAATATTTTTGGGTGTTTTTTGGGTGTTTATTATGGAGAGTGTCACCCATCAAGACCTCAATTTGCTGATTTTGGTTTTAAATGATGGATTTTGGGTGTTTATTGGGTTTTTTAATTATTTATGGGTGTTTATCCGGCGCACTGAAAGACGAGGATATCAGGCGCACCGGATAAACGAGAGTTTTTAAAAATCAAAAATGAAGATGTCTAGGTTTTTCGAGGTGCCCGGATGTCAATTTTTTAGCTCATAGACAAGTTATTGGATTTCGCCTTTGTTAATCAAAAACTCATCAAGGCTACGTCCTGCGCTCAGGGCTTCTGCAATGGGTTTGGGCTTGCGTCCTTTGCCTGTCCATGTTTTGGTTTCGCCATTTTCGACAAATTCATATTTTGCGGGGGCTTTTGGGGTTTTGCTGCGGGTCTTACTAATGTTAACACCGTCGCCTAACAGTTCTTCAGCAGTGAAGCCTTCTCCTTCAATCAGTTGTAAAAGCTCCTTGCGTTTCTCATCTCGCTCAGCACGGGCTGCTGCTTCTTTTTCTGCATCGGCGCGGCGCTCTTCAATGGCGGCACCCAGCTTTTCATGCATTTCTTTAAGCAGTTCAAAATCCGTTTCCCGTGCAAAAACACGGATAGAGCGGATATTGCTGAGAACGCGCCGGATTTCACCATAACTGTCTTTGTCGCTCATTTTTTACCCTTGTGTTACTTGACGTAATGCCAGACTTGAGGCGGAAT
>NZ_NHNG01000482.1:0-16394 GCF_002287155.1 Arsenophonus sp. ENCA | reverse complement strand
TATACTTCTTTTTTAGAGACTGCGAAACTCGTGATTGATTGCGGCCGACTGCAATTGGATATGATTATTACTAACTGTTCGGATCTGCTGTCCTAGTTGGGCGCCAATTGGTTGCGATGAAGAAATAGTAATATCACCCACTTCACCAATCTGAATAGCTGTTACGCGGTTATGCGATTGAGTATGATTAATCTGATTAAACATCAATATCCTCCTTGATTTACTTATAAATATTTAGCTAAATCCAATTTTAAAAAATTAAATATCAAATATTTGCTTTTAGTTAAGATGCAATAATGTTATTCCCTTTCCAGTATACAAATAAACAGTTAGTTTATCAGTCAAATTTTATCATTTCAGATAAAATCTAACGGCACTGTTATCTGCTAGTAAATATTGTGGTGATTAGCATATGTTTATATTGGTTTCTCGTTGATAGCATGAATAGTAATAACTACAATATCATAATAAGTTATATATCATTCAAATGATGCAACTGACAATATAGTGGCCAGTTGCAATAATAAGGCATGATATTTATACTTGTGCCACTTACTTTATCGTTATTAAATACCAGTGGATTTTTAGCTATTCGTTACGGCGTATAACCTATATCAAAACAAAAACCTGATATAAACACCGCAATTAATTAATAAAATACTGCTATAAAACCTGTAGATTAATTGTCATGAAAAAAACCAAAATTGTTTGTACTATCGGCCCTAAAACTGAATCTGAAGAAAAACTCTCACAATTACTTAATGCTGGCATGAATGTCATGCGGCTAAATTTCTCACATGGTGATCATGAAGAACATGGTCAACGTATTAAAAATCTACGTGCTGTCTGTAGCCAAAAAAACCAACAGGCTGCGATATTATTAGATACAAAAGGGCCAGAGATCCGCACAATGCGGCTTAAAGATGGCAACGATGTATCGCTAATCACTGGACAAAATTTTACCTTTACCACCGACACCTCAGTGATTAGTAATCAAGATCGGGTTGCTGTGACCTACACCGGTTTACCTGATGATCTTAAACCAGGTAATACTATTCTCGTTGATGATGGCTTAATCGGTATGGAAGTTTTATCCGTTACCGCTAGTGATGTCATCTGTCGAGTACTTAATAATGGTGATTTAGGTGAAAATAAAGGCGTTAATTTACCTGGCGTTTCAATTGGCTTGCCGGCACTGGCGGAAAAAGATAAACAAGATCTGATTTTTGGTTGCCAGCAAGGCGTTGATTTTGTTGCTGCTTCCTTTATTCGTAAACGCGCTGATGTAGAAGAAATCCGCGCCCATCTAGCGCAGCATGGTGGTAAAAATATCCAAATAATCTCTAAAATTGAGAATCAAGAAGGATTAAATAACTTCGATGAAATTTTAGATGCTTCTGATGGGATCATGGTGGCACGTGGTGATCTTGGCGTCGAGATCCCAGTCGAAGAAGTTATCTTTGCACAAAAAATGATGATCGAAAAATGCGTTGCTGCCCGTAAAATTGTCATTACGGCCACCCAAATGTTAGATTCGATGATCAAAAATCCCCGCCCTACTCGTGCTGAAGCCGGTGATGTTGCTAATGCTATTTTGGACGGTACAGATGCCGTTATGCTCTCTGGTGAAAGCGCCAAAGGAAAATATCCTATCGAAGCGGTAAAAATTATGGCGACTATTTGCGATCGTACCGATCGTGTTATGCCAAGCCGCATTGATGATAGTAAAATAAACCAAAAATTACGCATTACTGAAGCAGTTTGTCGCGGTGCGGTTGAAATGGCGGAAAAGTTAAACTCTCAATTGATTATCGTGGCAACCTATGGCGGTAAATCAGCAAAATCAGTACGTAAATATTTCCCAACAGCACCGATACTTGCTTTAACAACTAATGAAGAAACTGCCCGTCAATTATTATTAGTTAAAGGCGTTATTCCACAATTAGTTAAAGAAATTACCTCCACAGACGATTTCTATCGTGTTGGTAAACAAGTTGCTTTAGACAATAATATGGCCGAAAAAGGTGAAGTTGTCGTTATGGTTTCAGGTGCATTAGTGCCAAGTGGTACAACAAATACCTCATCTGTCCATATCTTATAATTTTATTTTCCAAAATAAATTCCTCCAAATAAATAGCGGGGAATTTATTTTTTCTTTTTTTTAATAAAGAAAAATTAAAGCGCTAATATCTAATATTAGTAATTTATAATCAAAAACCTATTAATCATTTTAGCCATTGAGCATTTATTTAAGACACATTCTATTAGCCAAAAATTAATATTTCCAGCTCAAAAGATTATAATCGACATGTTATTTAAAAAATAACTGTTATCACGTTAATTTTATTTCTATAGGAAAAAATAATTGATAAAATAACGCTATGAGATAATTAAAAATTGCCGTCTACTCAAGCAAAACGAACAAAAAACAAACAAATTTATTCTCTTTTCTTAATTTTATTAAGCAACTTGTCAGATTTTAAGTAGAAAATATTCTAATTAAGTACTAGCATAAGAATAAGTAAGTATTCTGCCTGAATTTGAAAAAGATCTAATAATTCAAAGTTAGAGACAGAAATTTATTCTCTGTTTTACCAGGAATGTGCAATACTTACCTTGCTACTTGCTACTTGCTACTTGCTACTTGCTACTTGCTACTTGGAGATTAACTAAATCTAGAAGGTAATATAATGAAGCGTACTAAAGTTTTACTGGGCTCTATCGTTCTGGTTTCTGCTTTGTTAGCAGGCTGTTCAAACAGTAGCCAAATTAACAAACTGTCCTCAGATGTACAAACGTTAAACGGTAAAGTCGATCAACTATCCAATGACGTTCAGTCATTAAGTACTGATGTTCAGACTGCTAAAGATGAAGCTGCTCGTGCTAATCAACGTTTGGATAATCAAGTTCGTAGATATAAAAAGTAATCCAATTGCATTTAACGGATCACTCGATATACTAATAAGGCACCGAACGGGTGCCTTATTATTTATTACATACAACTAATTTTTAATAATACCATTATCTGATTATTAATAAATTCACTATTTTTTATAAAATAAAGTAAATCTACTCATAATTCATCACCGTCTAATATTAACTTAGCTCTTATTTACCCTAACCGGCATTCCTGAGCGACGTGCTACGGCTTGAGCGACTAATCTCTGATCAATACCAGGTTGTTGCAAAAATGCCTTAAACTCATTGCTATACACTAATGGCATCGTTTGCGGATCATCAGATTCACGTTTAGATAATGGTTGGTAAACTTCAATGTAATAGCTTCCATCTGGCTCTTTAGAGAACTTAATCGGTTCATTAATTACCTGTACACGAGTTCCTACCGGTATAGAGTAGAATAATGCTTGTATATCCTCAGATCTTAAACGAATACAACCGGAACTAACACGTAATCCAATACCAAAATTGGCATTAGTACCATGGATCAAATATTGTCCCTTACCATAAGATAATCGCAAGGCATAAAGCCCCATAGGATTATCAGGCCCGGCTGGAAATACCGCCGGCAAAATAACGCCATCGGCAGCATAACGTTTACGAATATTCGGCGTTGGTGTCCAGGTTGGATTTTTAATTAATTGACTAACAGTCGTCACCATTTTAGGTGTATTGGCGCCCAATTGCCCGATACCAATAGGGTAAACCATGACTTTATTGCTTCCTTTGGGAAAATAATACAGTCGCAATTCGGCTAAATTAACGATGATACCATCACGCTTAGTTGCAGGTAATAACATTTGCGATGGAATAATCAATGTTTTACCCGCTTTAGGTAAATATGGATCGGTTCCTGGATTAGCTTCCAACATACCCAACAAACCTATCTGAAATTCACTTGCAATAGCTTCCAGTGGACGTCCATCATTAGGCACCACATAATGACTATTTTCACCAATTAAGCGTGCTGTAGTGGATGGCAAGGAGTATTCAGCAGCACTGACATTGAAAGTCAGCCCGCTTAAAAACAACAAGCCGATAAAAAATAGAATTCTCTTCATACTTTTTCCTCCTAAGGAACGTACAAAGTTTATCGGATGAATAAGCGTCACTTTAATAATATCAGTAGTTAACTAAATGTTTAAGTGCTTGATTGGATAATTTTTTCGGCTCGCTGACGGATTGTTCTGATCATAGCATGCAATCCCTGGCTTCTTGATGGCGTTAAATGCTGCTCCAATGACAACTTTTGAAAAAATGCTTTGCTATCTGTGGTCAAAATTTGTTGTCCGGTTTTATTTTGAAAAATAATTATTACTAATGCAATCAATCCCTTAACTATAGCAGCATCGCTGTCACCAGCAAATTGGATCCTACTGTCACTATCTGGCTCCATAACAATCCAAACCTGGCTTTGACAACCTGAGACCTGATTTTTCACTTGTTTTTGTCTATCGCTAAGAGGTAATAATTTTTCCCCTAATTCAATTAAATAAAGATATCGCTCTTCCCAGTTTTGACAACGTGAAAAATTACGCAACAATTTATTCTCATCAGGCAAGGCTGACATCATTCTACCCTTATATGTACTTTAAAACAGATTAAGCCAGTAATTTTTCAATATGTTGTAGTTTTTCAACCAAAATATCAATCTCTTGTCTAGTAGTATAAACCGCTAGTGAAGCTCGGCACATAGCTGGTACTTGATAAAAATCCATCAATGGCAACGCACAATGGTGGCCTGTCCGTATTGCAATCGCATAATTATCTAAAAAACTACCGACATCATAAGCATGATGCTCGCCTAAATTGAAGGCAATAACTCCCTGGCGCTCATCTGAGCCGTAAAGACGCAAAGAGTTTACCGTACTTAAACGCTGATTAGCATACTGCATTAATGCGGTTTCATGAGCAGATATTTGTTGATAACCAATATTATTAACATAACGTAATGCCTCACCTAAACCAATAATACCAACAATATTGGGTGTGCCTGCTTCAAATCGCCATGGCGCCTTTTCGTAAGTGATATTTATTATTGCTGGCTCAGATAACGTCATACTCACTTTATCAATCATGGCTCCTCCACCTTGCCAAGGTGGTAAAGCATTTAATAATGACTTTTTGCCATATAAAACACCAATACCAGTAGGTCCATACAGTTTGTGACCGGAAAAAACATAAAAATCACAATCTAAATCTTGGACATCAATCATTTGGTGCATAATACTTTGCGCACCATCAAGCAAAATATGCAATTGTGCTGCTTTTTGCTCTGCACATTGGCGCGCATAGGCAATAATTTGTTTTGCTGGATTAACGGTTCCCAAAACATTCGACATGTGGGTAAAAGAGAGTAACCGAGTCCGGCTATCGATCAGCCTATCTAATTGTTCAAAAATTAATTTCCCATCATTATCAATAGGTAATATACGAATATCAAAACCAATCTGGCCTGCAAGCAGATGCCAAGGAACTATATTAGCGTGATGTTCCATTTGGCTAATGATAATATTATCGCCTGGTTTGATAAAACCATGTCCATAACTATTAGCAATTAAATTTATGCCTTCCGTTGTTCCTTTAACAAAAACAATTTCTTCAGAATCAGCTGCATGAATAAAATCAGCGACTTGCTGACGAACATTTTCCACCATCGCCGTGGCTTCACTACTCAAGCGATGGATCCCTCGGTGTACCGCCGCATAGTGATGACAAAGAAATTGCCTTTCCTTTTCTATCACTTGGAGCGGTTTTTGCGCACTGGCAGCACTATCCAAATAAACCAACGGTTGATCGTTGATTTTTTCTGCCAGCATAGGAAAATCTTTGCGAATAGATGCAACTGAAAATGTCATATTAAATCCCTGCCAAGCGCTGCTGAATAATATCCATTACCTTGTTACTTACCGCTTCACTATCAATAGCTTCGATGACTTCAGCTGCAAAGGCCACCATAATCATATGTTTTGCATCATTGAGATGAATACCCCGTGAACGTAAATAAAACAGCTGTTCATCATCAATCCGGCCTACTGTAGCGCCATGACTACACTTAACATCATCAGCATAAATTTCTAACTGCGGTTTGGTGTCAATTTCGGCTTGTTTACCTAATAACAAATTATTATTTGTCATTTGGCCATCGGTTTTAAGTGCCTGTGGCGCAACTTTAATCATACCATTAAAAACAGCTTTACTTTCATCCTGCACGATCGATTTATGCAACTGGCGACTTTCACAAAATGGCTGATTATGTTCAAGATAAGTTCTGGTATCAACAATTTCTCTATTTTGTGGCAACAATAAGCTATTAAGTGTTAATCTGCTACCCGCTCCATTTAATTTCACACTGGTATGATGGCGAAGTAATGCTGAGCCGATAAAAATACCGCTACTGTTTATTTGATTATCACGACCTGACAAGATGTCATTATGGGCAAAATGGTGACTTTGGTTGTTTTCAACGCTAAGTTTGATATGACTAAAATGACTATTATCACCTATATTAGAGGTCAATCGACTGCCTGTCAGATGCGGCTTATCATCAACAGAAACAAAATGTTCAATAACTTGCGATTTGCAATTGGCACCAATCTCTAAATGATAGCGATAGTGACTAGTATTAACATAATTATGGTGATTTGAACCAGAGGTAATATTCAATATATAGAGCGGTTTTTCTACCTGTTGATTAGCGGCCAATTTAATCATTAGGGGTTGAGCGGCCAGACTCTCAGTTAAATACAGGAATATTTCATCGGTCACGATAGGCGCAGGAAGCTGTGCTTGCGCATCCATCATTTGAATTTGATAAGGGCCAAAGTTATCACTACTTAAGGCAGGGATAAGACATCCATCAAACAAAACAATTCGCCAGCCATCAAGGGAGATAGCCAGCTGTTTTAATTGCTCAGCCGTAATTGTGTTAACTTTATCACTATTTAATTGGTATTGAGCGTTAAGTACTTTTGCCAACGGCGTATAATGCCACTCTTCATGGCGAAATGGCGGAAAACCAATTTTCTCTACCTGCTGCCAATAGGCCTGAGCTTGTTTTTCATTTGCTCTTTTACTGGCATAAAAAAGTGTCGCAAAGCTTTTTAGCGCCTGTTGATTTAACTTTGTGACTTGCTGCTGTTTTTCTGCTCTTTCACTGTTGGTCAATAAGCCAGCCATAGCCTTGTACCTCCAGTTTTTTGGCCAAGGTAAAATCACCTGATTGAATAATTTTACCTTGATGGAGAACATGAACAAAATCAGGCTGTACATAATCCAAAATACGCTGATAGTGAGTGACGATGATAAAAGCTCTTTCAGTGCTACGAAGTGAGTTCACGCCATTAGCTACAACTTTTAAAGCATCAATATCAAGACCCGAGTCGGTTTCATCTAAAATACATAACTCAGGCTCTAACGCTGCCATCTGTAAAATATCATTGCGCTTTTTTTCTCCACCAGAGAAACCGACATTTACTGATCGAGTAAGTAAATCTTTCGGCATATCAAGTAGTTCAATTTTATCTTCAATAAAATCCTGAAAATCAAATCTATCTAGTGGTGGCTGCTTACGATACTCTCTTACTGCATTAACTGAGGTTTGTAAGAAAAATTGATTACTTACGCCAGGAATTTCCACTGGATATTGAAAGGCTAAAAATATACCTTCTCCTGCACGTTCTTCCGGCGATAACTCAAGCAAATTTTTATTTTTGAATAGAATTTCACCCTGTTCTACTTGATATTCCTCACGTCCTGCCAGTGTCGCTGATAATGTACTCTTGCCTGATCCATTAGGCCCCATGATTGCATGTACTTCACCCGCTTTTACTTCTAGATTTAATCCGTTAAGAATTTGATTACCTTCAATACTGACATTTAAATTTTTAACACTTAACATTTCATTGGCCTTTGAATAACTGAGTATTCTTTTAATAGGAACCATCAACCCACACTATGTTCCAAACTAATTGCTAACAATTTTTGCGCTTCAACGGCAAACTCTAATGGTAATTCAGAAAAGACATCTTTACAGAAACCATTTACGATCATCGAAATGGCGTCATCCTCACTAATACCTCGTTGCAAACAATAAAAGAGTTGATCTTCACCAATACGAGATGTTGTAGCTTCATGCTCTAACTGTGCACTACTATTTTTTACTTCAATATAAGGAAAAGTATGCGCGCCACATTGAGTGCCAATTAACATAGAATCACATTGGGTATAATTTCTGGCATTTTCTGCCGTCGGTAAAATCTTTACTAAACCGCGGTAACTATTTTGACTACGACCAGCTGAGATCCCTTTAGAGATGATGGTGGAATGCGTATTCTTACCAATATGGATCATTTTTGTACCGGTATCAGCCTGTTGATTACCATTAGTTAAGGCCACTGAAAAGAATTCCCCCACCGAATTATCCCCTTGCAAAATAACACTAGGATATTTCCAAGTAATAGCCGAACCTGTTTCAGACTGTGTCCAGGACATTTTGGCATTCTCACCCTCGCATAAAGCGCGTTTAGTGACAAAGTTTAAAATGCCACCAGTTTCACTTTCACCACCTGAAAACCAGTTTTGTACGGTAGAATATTTTACTTCAGCATCTTTATGAATAATAACTTCAACTACCGCAGCATGTAATTGATAGCTGTCTCGCACCGGAGCAGAGCATCCTTCAATATAACTAACGTAACTACCTTCATCAGCAATCAAGATAGTGCGCTCAAACTGACCGGTCTTAGCTGAATTAATACGGAAATAGGTTGATAATTCCATCGGGCAACGAACTCCTTTTGGCACATAAACAAATGTCCCATCAGAAGCGACAGCAGAATTTAATGCCGCAAAAAAATTGTCTCGATTAGAAACGACCGTACCAATATATTTTTTTACTAACTCAGGATACTGTTGGATAGCTTCACCAAAAGAGCAAAAAATAATACCCAGTTTCGCTAATTCGCTACGATAAGTTGTTGAAACAGAAACAGAGTCAAAAATAGCATCTACCGCAACCGATTTACCCTCACGGACTGGTACACCAAGTTTATTGAATGCTTCTTCAACTTCGGCGGTCAGATAATTATTGCTATGCTCATCCCCACCCGCTGCCGATGAATCAGTTTCAGCTTGACAAGTATCATCGCAACTATTGCAGGATGGCGCCGCATAATAACTATATTTCTGGTAGTTTAAATCAGGATAATAGCCTTTAAGCCAGTGGGGTTCTGCCATACCCAACCAATGTTGATAAGCCTCTAAACGAAACTGCAACATCCAATCAGGTTCATTACGTTTGACTGAAATCGCTTTGATGACCTCTTCATTGAGACCTTTAGCTAATTCATCCGTTGCAACCTGAGTGAAAAACCCCTCTTTATAACGATGCTCCGCTAACCATTGTTGAACATCATCACCAATTTCTATATTACGCTGTGACATAATTTAATTCACTTAAACACCAAAGCTTTCACCACAACCACAAGCGTGTTGAGCCTTAGGATTATTAAATTTGAATACTTGATTAAGTCCCTCACGAACATAATCAACCTCAGTACCATCAATGAATGGCATTGCTTTTAGAGGAACAAAAAGTTTGGCGCCATTATTTTCAAACAGCAAATATTCTTTAGTTGGATTATCTATCAATGCAATGACATAACCAAATCCTGCACAACCTGATTGCTTGATATTAAGAGATAATCCCTGACTAGCAGGATTTTTTTTCATTAATTTAAGAATTTGAGCAGCTGCTTTATCGGTTATGGTAAGGCCCTGCCAAGTTGTTTCATTCAAAGAAAAAGTATCAACATGCTCTGCCATTATTGACCTCACGAAACTAATATTTTGACTAGATTACACTATCAATGTAACTAGACTTTTTTTGTTTAATATTATATATGGTAATGATAACATTTCTCACTTCAACCATTTATTTTAAGCGGATATTTTAATTAGAGTGTTTTTTCAGCAAAAAGTGGCGTTTATTTTACTATTTTTTTACGATTATTAATTTATCAATCACATTAACATATTGATAAGTATTAAAAAAATAAAATAAACTCGCAAATTCAATAATATTTAACGTGACGAACAAAGTATCGCTAAATAATTGAGTTTTTGTCGTTTAGTAGTTACATTTACGCGCTAACTATTAAATGATTACTGTTGTCAAACGACAAATACAACTTAGTCTTAATTGTTCATCAAAAATTTTTATCGACCAGACTTGTTGCCGGCGACCTAGATGAATTGCACTACATACGCCACGTACCTTTCCTGAAGATACCGGCCTAATATGGCTAGCATTAATTTCAGTACCAACTACTTTTTGATTATCTTGAGTACAGAGATAACCAGCTATCGAGCCTAACGATTCGGCTAATACCACCGAAGCACCACCATGTAGTAATCCAAACGGCTGCATAGCACGTTGATCAACCGGCATTGTTGCTTCAATAGTATCATCACTGATACTTAACATAACAATCCCTAAATGGGATAACATGCTGTTATCACCCCAACTATTAATTTTTTCGAGGGTATAAGTACGCTGCCAAATCATTTAAATATCTCCAATAACGCTTGTAAAGGATGTTTTATTGTTTCATTTTCAATTCGTTTTACTTGACTGCGGCAAGAGTAACCTGTTGCTAGACAACGTGTTTTGGGTAATTTTTGTAATCGATTTCCCCAAGATAAGGCATAAATTCCCTTTGAATTAACCAGATGTTTAACCTCATGACCATAAGTTCCTGCCATGCCGCAACAACCAACATTAACATTAATAAGTTGACGACCAAACTGAGCAAAAATTTTAATCCATTGCTGAGCACTATCAGCTAACAATGACATTTCGGTACAATGCCCTAATAGATACCATTTTTCAGCCGTTAACTTCGCTACTGGCTTTGGCGCTAATACTGTCATCAGCCACTCATTAACTAATTTAACTTCGAATTTACCCCGTTTATTACCAAGGATCTGATTATATTCATCGCGATAACAGAGCACTAAGGCTGGATCAATACCGACCATCGGAATTGATAATTGCGCTAAGCGGTTAAGAAAATCCGCTGTTTTTTGCGCTGTTTTGGCAAAACGGGTTAAATATCCTTTGATATGCAACGCTTTTCCATTAGCAGAAAGTGGCAACAATATAGGCCGATAACCTAATATTTCAATTAAATGGATAAAATCTGCAACTACCCTTGCATCATAATAACTAGTAAATGGATCTTGGACGACAAAAACAAATTGGCTGCGAGTCTCTTCAGGTAAGCTTTCTAATTGTGGCAATGACAGAGACAATGCTGCATGACCAGCCAATTGTTGTTGTAAACTGGGTGTAGACAGTTGAGGAAAATCCGTTAGTCCAATCACCTTGTGAGCTAGGGTTTGTATCCACCCTTGGCGTAACATAAAATTAAACCAGCGTGGCTGTTTTGCCATGAGCGGCAAAGTTAATTCAATATTGGCAACTACATAGTCACTAATTGGTCGCAAATAACGACTATAAACGACTATAATAGAGGGCTAAAAATTTTGCCCTAAACGAGGGAACATCAATTTTAACTGGGCATTGAGTTGAACACGCTTTACAGGCTAAACAACCCTCCATCGCCTCTTTTACTTCATGGGAAAAATCATACTGTCCACTCTTAGCTCGCAAGGTATGGTATAGGCGTGTTATTTTTTGCGGCCAAGAGAGTTTATAACTATTAATATCTTCTGCAAATAACCCTAAGTTTACGCCTTGCTTAACCTGTAATCTTAACCATTCTCGCATTAATGTTGCTCGGCCTTTTGGCGAATGAATTCGTTGTTGGGAAATTTTCATTGAAGGACACATTGGACTATTAACGTCAAAATTAAAACACAAGCCATTACCATTACAGGCCATAACCTGCTCAAATGTTTCCCTCACTTTGATCGGGATAGTGCGATCATAGGTTCCTCTTTTTACAGCATCAATAGGCATTAACGGAAGCTCTACATTAATTGATGAGCATATTTTTCCTGGGTTTAATTGATTAAAGGGATCAAATGCGGTTTTAATTTGACAGAGTATTTGATAAAGCTTTTCACCAAAAAATTGGGGGCCATAGGCGGAGCGAAAACCTTTACCGTGTTCCCCCCATAATAAGCCGCCATATTTAGCAGTAAGTTGAGCAATTTGATCTGAAATTTGTTTCATTAATACTTCTTCCTGAGGATCACACATATCCATCACCGGGCGAACATGTAATACCCCTGCATCAACATGACCAAACATACCATAAGCTAAATTATTGCGGTCAAGCAACGCATGAAATTCAGCAATGTAATCGGCTAAATGCTCCGGTGGCACGCAAGTATCCTCTACGAACGGTATCGGTTTTGCTAATCCTTTGGTATTAGCCAACAGGCCAACTGCTTTTTTTCTCATCGTATAGATATTTTCAATATCTGCTAATTGATGACATATATGATAATCAAGGATCCCCGAATTACCGGCTTGAATTAACTTATCCAATTGTGAACATAAACGGGTTAATTGTTGATTAATTTTKTCTTCACTATCCCCACTAAATTCAACAATATTTAATGCTGATAATTTTTTGTCATCAACATCGTTAATTAATTTACTCRCTGAATGCCAGATAATATCATCACGCGCTAAAGAGAGGATTTTAGTATCAACCGTTTCCACTGATAATGCTTTGGCTGCCACCATAACTGGTGCATTACGTAACGCTGAATCAAATGAATCATACTTTATATTAACTAATCATCTTACTTTAGGTAATGGGGTAATATTTAGCTTAGCTTCGGTAATGAAAGCCTGCGTCCTTTCAGAGCCGGTTAAAATTCGGGTTAAATCAAATTGCGTCATAGTATCGTCAAACACATGTCGCAAATCATAACCGGTTAAAAATCTATTTAATCGCGGAAACTTAGCCAAAATTAGCTGTCGCTGCTGACGACAATGGTAATAAACGGTGCTATATATGCGACCAATAGTTGATTGCTGCTGTGAAAAACGCTCCGCCAACTCAACTGTCATCGGATAGGTTTCTAATACCTCTCCACCAAGTAAAATAGCTTTAATACTCAGTACATGATCCGATGTCTTACCATAAACTAATGAGCCTTGACCTGATGCATCAGTATTGATCATGCCACCCAAGGTTGCTCGGTTACTGGTTGATAATTCAGGTGAAAAAAAATAACCATAAGGTGCCAAAAATTGGTTAAGTTGATCTTTTATCACACCAGCTTCGACTCTAACCCATTTTTCTGCCACATTAATCTGCAAAATTTTTTGCATATAACGCGACATATCAACCACAATTCCTTCAGTCAAAGCCTGGCCATTGGTCCCTGTGCCACCACCTCTGGGTGTAAAGGTTAATGACTGAAATTGTTTATCAATGGCAAGTTTCGCCAACAATTGAACATCGCTAGTCGAACGTGGATAGACAACAGCTTGAGGTGTAAGTTGATAAATACTATTATCTGTTGCCATTGATAAGCGTTCAGCATAACTGGTGGTTAAATCTCCGCTAAAACCTCGGTTTTTTAATGTCGTTAAATAGGTTGTTATTTGCTGACTGATTTGATGAGCGCGTCCTATACGTGGGATCATTATACTAGTAACTCTTTTTAATTAGTGTTCACTTTGCAATTTATGTACTATCTTTGATTGAGAGTACATGCCAGACAAAATTTGGCAATTAACATTTTGTAAACAATACAATTTCCATAACCACCCTACTTTTATTAGATACAAAAAACATAATTAATCATGTAATAGACAATTGATAATATGCACCCATCATTCTTTATAATCAGGCTAATATATGGAAAAAGCGCAATTCCCTAATGATTTACCCAAATTCATTTTTAGCATAATTGCTATTTTATTAATGATAATTGCATGTTTTTGGGTATTGAAACCATTCATACTTGGTTTTCTCTGGGCAGGCATGGTGGTTATTGCAACCTGGCCATTATTTAAAAAAATTGAAAGTAAACTATGGCATAAAAAATGGCTAGCAACTATAGCGATGACTCTATTAGTAATATTATTATTTGTTATTCCTTTTGCAATACTAATTGGTAGCATTATTCAAAATAGTGGCCCACTGATTGAATGGGCAAAATCACCAACTGAAATTAGATTAGCCGAGCTATTGTGGTTAAAAAACCTACCCTTTATAGGTAATAAACTCTTTCATGGTTGGCATACATTGGTCGCTAATGGCGGTAATACATTAATTGCAAAACTACAACCGTATGTTGGAGAAGCAACCAGCTGGTTCTTAGCGCAAGCCATTAATGCCGGGCGTTTCGTGTTTCATCTTGTCGTAATGTTACTATTTAGTGCATTACTCTATTTGCAGGGAGAAAGTGTTATATTAAGTATCCGGCATTTTGCCATTCGCCTCGCAGGTACACGAGGCGATACCGCAATCCTACTTGCAGGCCAATCAATTCGCGCTGTTGCACTAGGCGTAGTAGTTACCGCATTAATACAAGCGATTACCAGTGGTATTGGTTTAGCTTTAGCAGATATTCCTTATGCTGCGATATTAACAATTCTTATCTTTGTATGTTGTGTTGCCCAACTTGGACCATTATTGATTATGGTACCCTCCATAGTATGGTTATTCTGGTCAGGCAATACCAGCTGGGCCATTATTATGATTGTATGGAGCATAATTGTCGCAACAATGGATGGCGTACTACGTCCTATTTTAATAAGAATGGGGGCGAATTTATCAATGATACTTATTTTGATTGGCGTTATTGGTGGAATTTTATCATTTGGCGTTATTGGTCTTTTTATTGGTCCAGTCGTTTTAGCTGTCTCACATAATTTACTAACCGCCTGGATGAATGAGGTTTCGAAACCAGCTAAGTTATCAAATAATTTAACCAAATCTAATTTATATAAGAAAGATTCTTAAATTAAAATGATTGACTTAATTAATATTCTTGTTAATCATTATACTTAAATTATTTGAAATTTGTTGCGCTAAAAATTTTCCAAAATACCGATTAATACCGTACAATTAAACTTCATTAATTTTAACATTAGTATGATTAAATAATAATCTTATATAATTATACTAGTAAGTGAAATTTTTATTGAGATAATTCTTAGTGATAAAACCTTAGAGTTATCTTAATATAATGCTTATAGATTAACCTCCTTATAAATTATTGGTTTCAATGTTCCTAGCATTATTATGCAATAAAAAATCATGAAACCTACAGAATATTGCTGTGTGTAGTCTTTGCCTGTCAGCCCATGATAGGCTTTTTTTTCTATTGCTAATAGTAATATTAATGATAATTAATTGATTTATAATGACATTATTGAATTTTATTTATAAAATCTAAAGCGCATCTGCTATAAAGTAAGATACTTACCTATAAATATTCATATTTTTAATTAAGCCTGCCAAATATTGATTAATAATAAAACATGCATAAACTTTACCTGTTATTCATTTACTACTCAATTGATTATCTAATACCATATATTATTATTTGATTTCTATTATATAACAGTAAATAAACCTTATTCTATATCATAATCTGGTCTGTCATCCGTCCAGCTATAATTAAACATATAATTTACAAATTTCAACTATGTTATTTTTTTTAACGTCACTGAATATAAATAAAATAGTAAAAATAACCTAAAGTTAACAATAAATAAGTGAATAGAATACCATGAAAATCAAATAAAAGTTTTTTAACGATATATGCTGACTATAATATAAACAAATAAAATCCATTATTTAAAATAATAATATTTTATTATATAATTACATTTAGATTAAAAAACACATTTATTATCTATTTTATTGCGTAAATAATGAATAAAAAACTATAAAAAACTGATAAATATTACTGATTATTCTAATACCATCTAAAGGGCACCTCGAAAAACTCAAGATTTTCAATTAACCCTTGGCTTTCATTCTAAATAATTAGATTTTTTTTGATTATCACGTTACTGATTCTATCGCACATTGCCCTGGCTAGGGCCATTTGATCCATTCTGGGCGTCAGAAAGCCACGATGCACGCGCTCTGGAAGTACGCCAACCGCTTTAGGTTGTAACATGCTGCCATCATCGTCATGGCAAAATTAGCGCGCACCTGTCCAATGGTGCGGATCAGTTTTCTACCCATTTGTTCCATCGCCGCAAATGCATGTTCAACCCGTGCCCTAGTCTTTGCAATCCTGTGGTTTCGCCCTTGCTGAGTCTTGGACAACGGTTTGTTTCGATGGCCTTTACGCTGAATCTGGCTCCTATAGCCGTTTGCCTTCAGCCAAGCTTCCCGCTCCGCAGAGGGATAGCCTCGGTCGGCGTAGATATTGCGATTGGTGTTGGCCTTGTCAATGACCCTTTCGAAATGCTGACTGTCGTGGGTGCT
>NZ_NHNG01000484.1:0-21116 GCF_002287155.1 Arsenophonus sp. ENCA | reverse complement strand
AAAAACAAGAAAATAAAATAATCTCGGGCATCCGTATTACGGTTGAACACGCCATCGCGGGTATCAAGCGCTTCGGTTGTATGACCCAAATTTTACGGAATCGTAGACCCTTTATTGATGATACCTTTTTACTCCTTAGTGCCGGTCTTTGGAATTTCCATCTCAGAACAGCCTAAAATTTACTTCAATCACCGAAATACCCTTATTTCACTATTAAGCAACACGCTTTAAGTTAAACCTCTTTTTATTCTCAATAGCGTGACAAAAAATGCAAGTCTCTATTCAGCAACTAGTTTATCATCTGTACGGTAAACTCCCATCTGATATTTCTCCTCAATTTTTAGAGATGAACATGATGGCAAATTAGAAGAAGTAAAAAAATGTGCGGATTTAACGACGCTTACTTTGATTTAACTCCCTATTATGGCTTTGAAGAAGATATTATACACTGGCACAAAATTGCCCAGTCTCTATGTTTACCTTATGGAAAAGAAATTTATTCCAACTATAAAAAATGGTGTGATCGCTATTTTTTTATCAAACATCGCAATGAGCCACGCGGGGTTGGCGGTATTTTCTTTGATGATTTAAACCAACCCGATTTTACTACCTGCTTTCACTTTGCTCAGGATATTGGCAACGGTTTTCTTAAGGCATATTTACCTATTGTTGAAAAAAGAAAACTGACAGCTTGGGGTGAACGCGAGCGCCAATTTCAATTATACCGCCGAGGACGTTATGCAGAATTTAATCTGGTATGCGATCGTGGAACCCTGTTCGGGCTGCAGATTGGCGGTAGAACAGAATCAATTTTAATGTCCCTACCACCACTAGCACGCTGGGAATATAACTACCATCCTAAGTCCAATTCAGAGGAAGAAAAACTTTATAATCATTTTTTAATCGAAAAAGAGTGGGTATAAATATTATCAGCACACTTATTTTTAAGTGTGCAATTTTTTATTAACGTTTTTTAAGATGAGCAATTAAACGTTTACGCTTGCGTTGCTGCGTTGGTGTCAATTTATTTTTCTTGCCGGCATAAGGATTAGCGCCTTCTTTAAATTGAATACGAATCGGCGTCCCCATAACCTGTAATGTGCGACGAAAATAGTTCATTAAATAACGTTTGTAAGAATCGGGTAATTCAGCAACTTGATTGCCATGGATGACCACAATCGGTGGATTATAACCGCCGGCATGAGCATATTTCATTTTTACTCTGCGACCTCGTATCATGGGTGACTGATGTTCTTCTTCTGCCATCTTCATAATACGTGTTAATAAGGCTGTACTTACTCGCCGTGTTGCCGATTCATAAGCTTCATGGATAGACTCAAATAGATTACCAACACCACTACCATGCAACGCTGAAATAAAATGCACTTTGGCGAAATCAATAAAACCTAATCGCAAATCCAGCATATCTTTAACCGATTGACGATCCTCTTGCGACATGCCATCCCACTTATTGACTACAATCACCAGAGAACGCCCTGCATTCAAAATAAAGCCTAGTAATGATAAATCTTGATCAGAAATACCTTCTCTGGCATCAATAACCAGTAAAACAACATTAGCATCTTCAATTGATTGCAACGTTTTGATCACCGAAAATTTTTCGACCGTTTCAGTTATTTTTCCGCGCTTACGCACACCCGCTGTATCAATCAGTATATATTCACATCCATCCCGTTCCATCGGGATATAAATGCTATCCCGCGTTGTACCTGGCATATCATAAACAACTACTCGATCTTCGCCCAAAATACGGTTAGTTAAGGTTGATTTACCAACATTTGGTCGACCAACAATCGCTAACTTAATCGGTAATGAACGCGGATCAAAGGCTTCTTCTTCACTATTATTATCAAGCGCCTCTTTCTCCTCCTGAGCAAGCCAATAAGCTGCATTAGCCTCCTCTGGCGACAATTCAATATCATTGGCTGATTTTTGCGGCGAATAGGGAGAAACCACTTTTTCAATCAGTTGAGTAACACCACGTCCATGAGATGCGGCAATAGGATAAATATCCTTGATCCCAAGTGCATAAAAATCACCTAAAACTGTATCAATATCCAAACCATCAGTTTTATTTGCTACCAGGTAACTATCCTTTTTGCGACTACGCAAATGTTTCGCAATCTCATAATCTGCCGGCATCAATCCTGAACGAGCATCAACCATAAAAAAAACAATATCAGCTTCTTCAATCGCTAGTAAGGATTGAGAAGCCATATGGGTTTCTATCCCCTCTTCTGAACCATCGATACCACCGGTATCAATAATAATGAATTCCTGTCCTGCAAACTCTGCTGTGCCGTATTTTCGGTCACGGGTTAAACCAGGAAAATCAGCAACCAGCGCATCCCTAGTTCGAGTTAATCGGTTAAATAAGGTAGATTTTCCTACATTCGGACGCCCTACTAGCGCAATGACAGGTATCATTTTTAAGATGCCTCATAAAAATTAAAATCGGTATTCTGATTCCAATCTTCAGAATACTAAAAAATAAAACGGCTGCGGAAATCAGCAGCCGTTAATTCTATCTGGAAAATAAGAAAATGTCAGGCAATTAACGTTCAATCAGATATACAGTTCCATCTTTTGCCTGAATAAGCAATTTATCACTGGCAATAATCGGACGGCTGCGTAAGCCCGAACTATCAACTTTATTTTGTGCCACAAATTGACCATCTTGGGTATCTAACCAATGAAGATAACCTTCACCATCGCCAACTACTAAATAACCATCATAAATAGCCGGTGCGGTCAAATTGCGATGTAATAAAGCATCTTGTGTCCATAAAGTGACACCATCATTTTTACGAATGGCCAGCACACGATCATTTTGATCAACTAAGTAGATAATATCATTGGCGACAATAATATCATTCACCGTGCCTAGATCACGCTTCCAGATAATTTGGCTAGAGCGCATATCCATTGCAACTAAATCACCATTATACGCAATAGCAAAGATAGCGCCTGAATTAGTATCAATAACCGGCGTCATATTAACATCATGCAAACGATCAATTTCCGTTGCACCACGGATCTGAGAAATATATTGTTGCCAGGCAATCTGCCCTTGAGCAAGCATTATGGCACTAATACGACCACCATCACTACCAACAATCGCGACGCCATAAGCAGTAGATGGCGCTGACTTTCCTCTTACTGATAATGTCGAGGTGTCTAAATTAATACTCCATTTACTTTGTCCAGTCTGTGCATCTAACGCTTGTAACACACCGTTACTGGTATGGATCAATACCAAACCGTCACTCACTACTGGCTGCGAAAGTGCTTCTCCGGCAACATCTGTTTCCCATGCCATTTCTCTATCGGCTTTATTCAATGCGATAACTTTGCCAGTTTCTGTCCCTATATAAAGCTTATCTCCTGAAACCGTTAATCCGCTGGAAAGTAAGGCCGGCAAATTAGCCGTGAAAAAACCAACATGCTCTGATAAATCAATTGACCATAATATCTCACTTGAATCAACATCCATTGCTTTCACCGTTCCTTTACGATCGGCGGCATAAACAACAGAATCATCGTAAGCCGGTGAAAGTTGAGAATAATATTTTCCACTACCATCCCCTATCGAGCGATGCCAGATGATAGAAGGGGTAAATTGATTGTCAACCTCAGGTAAAGGAGACATCACGATAGAATTTTTTTCCGTTGAGCATCCCATTAATAAAGCCATTGCAAACAAACCAACCAAGAGCGTTCTAGCCAATTGCATGTTAGTATTCCTCTTAGTTTGGCAAGCTATTAATTTTTATTTTTAATATTGTCTTCATCATTTCAGCTCCACCTGATTCAATTCCTTTAGAATAAGCTGCACGAGCGCCAGCAACATCACCTTTTTTCAATAATATATCGCCACGAATATCTTCAACAATCGTACTCCATCCTTTATCCTGTACTTGAGTCAAAGTAATCAGTGCTTGATCTGTCTTGTTCAAAGTTAACTGTACGCGTGCCAATCTGACATTGATCAAATCTTTAAGATCATCTAATTTTGCTACTGCTAATGCCTTTAGTAATGCTTTTTCTGCACCAGCAATATCACTCTTTTCCACCGCAATTTTGGCAAGTTCAATATTGGTCAATACACCATAAATATTGTTTGTTTCATTAGCAAATTGTTCGCCAGCAGCCAGTGCTTGTTTTGAACCTGTCTGCAATTGAGATGAAATTTGCGCAAAGGCTTGAGCACTTTCTTGCAAACGATTTGCCTGATGTGATTGCCAATAATTCCAACCAATAATCGCGCCAACTCCGACAGCTAACCCAATTACTAACGCTTTGCCATTGTTAACAAAAAAGCGTTTAATAGCATCTACCTGCTCGTTTTCAGTGGTATAGACTTCCACAGAGTCTCCTTTAACCTAAAAGTTCAACCAAACGTACAGCAACATTCTGCTGAGAAATTTTTTCCTGTTCGCCGGTACGCAAATCTTTTATTGTGACTTCATCCGATTGACACTCATCTTCACCTAAAATTAGGGCAATTTTCGCCTGGTGTTTATCTGCGCGAGCTAACTGTTTTTTAAAGTTACCTCCACCATGATGAGTCATTAATTTCAAAGCTGGCAATTTATCGCGAATTTTTTCCGCCAGGACTAATATTGCCTGTTGACTTGCCTCACCACAAGCAACCAAATAAACATCAACTAAGGCACAGTCAGCAACAAAACCTGGATTAAGCTGTTGCACCAATAACACCATGCGCTCCATTCCCATCGCAAAACCTACCGCGGTGGTCGCCCGCCCGCCGAGCTGCTCGACCAGACCATCATAGCGGCCACCGGCGCATACCGTACCCTGCGCACCTAATGCATCAGTAACCCACTCAAATACAGTACGATTATAATAATCTAAACCACGAACTAAACGTTGATTAATTCGATATTGAACGCCTGCTGCATCAAGTAATTTACAAAGTCCGGCAAGATGTTGTTTCGAGTCATCATCAAGATAATCAGCAAGTAATGGCGCATCATTAAGCAATTTTTGCACGTCAGGATTTTTTGAATCAAGGATGCGTAACGGATTAGTCAACAGTCGACGTCGGCAATCTTCGTCCAATTTATCTTCATACTGTTGCAAAAAAGTGACTAATGCCTGACGATATTTTGCACGCGCTGCTAATGGACCAATCGAGTTTAATTCCAGTGAAACATGGTTAGCGATCCCCAATTCTCGCCACCAACGTGCTGTCATCATTATAAGTTCGGCATCAATATCGGGCCCGGCTAAACCAAAAACTTCAGCACCTAACTGATGGAATTGGCGATAACGTCCTTTCTGTGGCCGCTCATAACGAAACATCGGGCCTAAATACCAGAGACGTTGTTGCTGATTATACAATAAACCATGTTCGATCCCAGCGCGTACACAACCAGCTGTATTCTCTGGACGCAGTGTCAAACTGTCACCATCCCGGTCATCAAAGGTATACATCTCTTTCTCAACAACATCAGTGACCTCACCTATTGAGCGAGAAAATAATGAGGTTTGCTCTACGATGGGAGTTCGAATCTCACTAAAACCATAACTAGCAAGGATTTGTTTTAATTTGTTTTCAATTTTTTGCCAGAATTGAATATCGGCAGGAAGACAGTCATTCATACCGCGAATAGATTGAATGTTTTTAGCCACGTTATTTCTCTATTTAAAAATCTACCATAATATGGATTATAAAAGTGAATATTAACAGGGTGCAATCCATAAACAAAATCGGCTCATTACTTTATGAGCCAATATGATTAAATTATTTATCTAATTGTTCAATATCAATCCGCCGATTTTCATCCAACATAACGGCCTTTGCCCGAATTTTAGCTTCCAACTGTTCGATCATATCAACATTGTCTAAACGTTCTTTTTGACGAACTCCGTCTTCATAAAATCCGCTCTTTGCTCTTGCCCCTGTGACGCCAAGGGTAGAAACCTCGGCTTCACCAGGACCATTAACAACACAACCAATAATTGAAACGTCCATCGGAGTAATAATATCTTCTAACCGTTCTTCTAATGCATTAACGGTACCAATGACATCAAACTCTTGACGTGAGCAGGTTGGACAAGCAATAAAATTAATACCTCGCGAGCGAATACGCAGAGATTTCAAAATATCAAAACCAACTTTAACTTCTTCAACCGGATCAGCGGCTAATGAAATCCGTAATGTATCACCAATCCCCTCAGACAATAACATTCCCAATCCGATAGCAGATTTCACCGAACCGGCTCGGGCTCCACCCGCTTCAGTAATACCTAAATGTAAAGGTTGATTAATTTTATCAGCCAGTAAACGGTATGCACCTACAGCCAAAAAAACATCTGAAGCTTTAACGCTAATTTTAAACTGATCAAAATTCAATCTATCTAATATATCCACATGACGCATAGCCGATTCTACTAACGCTGCTGGCGTGGGTTCCCCATATTTTTCTTGAATATCTTTTTCTAATGAACCACCATTAACGCCGATCCGAATAGGAATATTTTTATCACGTGCACAGTCAACAACCTGACGAATACGTTCTTCATTACCAATATTACCTGGATTGATACGTAAACAATCCACACCATATTCAGCTACTTTTAGTGCAATACGATAATCAAAATGGATATCAGCAATCACAGGAACATTAACTTGTTGCTTAATAAGTTTAAATGCTTCTGCTGCATCCATTGTAGGCACAGAAACACGCACAATATCAACGCCCACGCGTTCTAAAGATTTAATCTGTTTAACTGTCGCTTCAACATCCGTTGTCCGCGTATTTGTCATAGATTGTACTGTGATGGGTGCACCATCACCAACGGGAACATTTCCTACATAAATGCGCGTTGATTTACGCCTTTTTATTGGTGATTGATTATGCATATTACTCTCCTTCAACATCCATGTTTAATAAGTTGCGCTATTTCTATAATTGAAGCCATCGAATTGACGATGGCTTCTTATTTGTTCACAATTTATCATTATTTATAGATATTGTCTTACAATATTCATTTACAATCCAGGCAATTTAAACTTGGCTGGACGATTAGCTTTAATAAAGCGATTTAGATCAACGGAATTACCTTTGAATAACAGATTAACATTGGCGGGTATACCAATATTAAATTGATAAGGAAGTTCACCATTTAATTCAAGTTTCTGGCCTGCATTTTTAATACCACTAAATAAAATCTTACCCTTAGCATCCCGAACTTCTAACCAGCACTCCCCTTTAAAGTTCATCACAACTCCATCACCAGATTCTATATTAGCAGCATCAATATCCGCAGAAGCCTCTGCTGCTCTATCTCGTTCTGGATTACTATTATTATTCATACTACCTGGTAATGGTACTGTTTTTACTTCTGCTGGATTTACTGACTCGATATTAGCATTTATATCACTATTTTTTTGTGTTTCAGAAGTTAATGGCGTTTTAGGAGCTGGTGATACGACATTATCAGCTATCGATGAGGTTACCGGCTGTACATTAGTTTCTGTCGACGATGCATTTAAATTATTTTGTTCAGTCTCTGCTGCTTCACTAGGAGTAGAAGAAGCTGGATCTGCCGGCATTTGAGCAGTATTCGAGCGATTCTGTTCAGCCATCGTGGTAATTTCTTGTTTTTGTACTTTATAACCCTGCCACCACCAAATACCTACCATAGCAATACAAATAATGATAATTAGCCAGGTAAATTTCATTAACCAGCCTTCGCGTTTTTTACGGGTTTTTCCTAGAGAATAACTCTTCATAGGAGAAACTAAAGCTGCTTTTGCTGGTGTATGTTTATCCAATAATTCAAGAATTTCTTTTTCTGGAATTTTCATTAATTTTGCATAAGAACGAATGTAGCCACGTAAGAAAGTAGGATCAACATTATGGGAATTGCTGTCTTCTTCTATCTCACGTACTGTGCATACTTTTAAGCAAAGTCGCTCGGCAACGATTTCTCGGGAAAGACCAAGCGTTTCCCGTGCCTGTAATAAACGTTGGCCAACGGTGATTTCTGTTTTTTCTGTTTTAGGTTTGCTATTCATTCGCGGAAATATTGGTCTTTTTTGAGTTTTAACATCATGAAGGCTTTTAAAAAACTTCATCTATAAGTTAATAAAAAACCTTCATACCGATAATATTTCTTATTTTATTTTTGAAATATTTTGACAATTCAGCCCACTACTGCGTTCTTCCTCTTTTCTCAATTTAATTATCTCCTCAGATATGTTTTCAGAGCATAAAAAGTTTAAATAATAATATCGCATACTTGTATTATTGATTGCTGATGAACGAATTGCCACTTTAAAATATTTTAATGCTAAAGCTGGTTGTTTTTGCTGACGCATAATGACCGCCATGCCTAAATTTGCTATCCCATTTTTTGGCTCTGCCAGCATTATCTTCTTAAAATGATAAGATGCTGCTGGATAATTCCCTGCTGATAAATAAGCAATGCCTAGCTGTGTCCGTGTCACAATCGCAATATCAACGTCTTTATTAATACTAGTACATCCTATTAATAAACCCACTAACAATAGAATATTAATGATAGATATCCTTATCATATCACTCTCGTTTGTTTATATCGCTGGTAATAAAAGGAATTATGATATCTAATTCCCTTTATTTATATAATTAATATTCAGACTGCTTTTACTATAATTGGTTCACCAACAAGCTGTTTTTTCAATGTTCGTTTTGTTCGATCAATAACATTACCCGCTAATTGACCACAGGCCGCATCAATATCATCACCACGTGTTTTACGCACAATAGTAGTATAACCATATTTCATCAATACTTTTGCAAAACGATCAATACGGCTATTAGAACTGCGGCTGTAAGGCGCACCAGGAAATGGATTCCAAGGAATTAAATTAATTTTGCTAGGCGTATGCTTAAGACATTCAGCGAGCTGATGAGCATGTTCAATACTATCATTCACACCATTTAGCATCACATACTCAACAGTAACACGTCCCTGATTTGCATTTGATTTAGTGAGATAACGCCGAACACTAGCCAGGAAGGTTTCAATATTGTATTTTTTATTAATAGGTACAATCTGGTCACGAATTTCATCAGTCGGAGCATGCAAGGAAATTGCCAAAGCAACATCGATCATACCACCCAATTTATCAAGCGCAGGCACAACACCAGACGTCGATAAAGTCACCCGTCGTTTTGACAATCCAAAGCCAAAATCATCCATCATAATTTCCATTGCGGGAATAACATTGTTTAGATTTAATAGGGGCTCTCCCATTCCCATCATCACAACATTGGTAATTGGCCGCCGGCCACTAGATTTCAAAGAGCCGATGACTTTAGCAGCCCGCCACACCTGGCCTATGATTTCTGCAACGCGTAAGTTACGATTGAAACCTTGTTGAGCGGTTGAACAAAACTTACATTCAAGGGCACAGCCAACTTGAGAAGAGACACAAAGTGTCGCTCGATCATCTTCAGGAATATAGACTGTTTCGACTTGTTGCTCACCTACCGTGATTGCCCATTTGATAGTGCCATCAGCAGAGCGCTGCTCTTGCGCAATTTCAGGCGCCCGAATTTCTGCAACTGCTTTTAATTTAGTCCGCAACACCTTATTGATATCAGTCATCAAATCAAAATCATCATAACAGTGCTGATAAATCCATTTCATTACCTGATCAGCTCGAAATGGTTTTTCGCCCATGTCACTAAAAAATTGCCGCATCTGTTTACGATCCATATCCAACAAATTAATTTTTGTTGATTTGGTAACAGGAGAAAAAGAGGGCACACACTGCGCTGTTGTTTTAGATTGAAACATTTTTATTGCCTCGTTATTACACTTTTCGGCGAAAACTGTAGATTTTTAATAATTAACTATATTTATTGGCTTTAAATCTTATTTTAATAGCTTTATATGCCATAACCTTGTCAATAAATCACTTAACAAGGCATGGTATTTTACAAACTTTATTAATATTTTGCTAATAATATCCTATTTCTGTTTGTTAACGCGGACAAATTTCGTCATCAGTAAAGAAAAAAGCAATTTCTCGCTCTGCTGACGCGACAGAATCTGAACCATGGACTGCATTTTCGGTAAAACTATCAGCATAATCAGCACGTAATGTCCCTGGCAATGCCTTTGCAGGATCCGTTGCACCCATCAAATCACGATAACGCTGTATAGCATCGTTACTCGCTAAAACTTGCAACATTATGGGGCCTGAGGTCATAAACTCGACTAATCCAGCAAAAAAAGGCTTACCTTTATGCTCAGCATAAAATCCAGCTGCCTGTTCTTCGCTTAAATGCACCATTTTAGCAGCAATAATTTCGAATCCAGCTTGCTCAAACCGGCCATAAATCGCACCAATAACATTTTTCTTAACTGCATTTGGCTTAATAATAGAAAACGTGCGTTGTATCGTCATTAGAAATCCTCTTAGCTGTTATTTTTCATCAGGATATTTTTGCCTTGCATCCATTCTGCCTGCCAAGAAAAAGATTTGTCATCATTTTATTAAGGCAAAATAGCTAGCTATTATAAATATTGGCAATTCAATTGCCCACTTAACGATAAATTTTGTTAATTTTTTTTATACAATTTTTTTATTTCTTTAGCTTAAATCACATTTTTATAAAACTTAAAACACCAGACATAATCACAAACAATAATCTGCCCAATTCTCTTTAGGATTTAGGCATAAACAAATTTAAATATAAAAAAAAGCGGGGTATAAATAAGGGAATAATGGGTGACATAAGTTAACAATTTTTAACAGCAATGGTGCTGCGCAACCAGCCCCCTATTTTACGTTGATAAAATGGCTGCGTATGGCGCACAATAAAATGATCGATACCTGTACTATTCGGTTGCAAAAAATAAAAATCAACTGACTGATTATCTTCCAGATAATCAAGCACCATGCTTCCTAGCTGAGGAATTAATAGTTGCCCTTCTTTTTCATAGCCAATATTAATTTCTAAAGCAATAAGCATAACCGACGCTTCTACTGCAGTATCATCCTCAGCTTGCAGTAAAAAAGCACGGCGTATGATTTTATGTTGTTGGAAAAATTGACATAGCACATTGATTAATTGTCGCGGCATAGTTTCAGGTATGCGCAATTTAATGACACTACCGCCTGGCACCGTAATGGTAGTCATCAGCGCGGTTTGATTGATTTTATCAGCTGCCATTTTAGCTTCTTTCCTAACTAATACTCTTTTGCTAACTAATTATTTACCCGGGAAAATAATATTTCTGGGTAAATAATCATACCAAATAACCGCTATTTTGCTTTTTTTAGCAATAGACTAGCAATCGTTCTGAGGCCAATGCCAGTCGCACCTTCCGCCCATAAATTCACGGCAGATTTACGATAAGCCGCCGAACAATCGATATGTAACCACCCTTTATGATAATTTTCAACAAAATGAGATAAGAAAGCAGCAGCGGTGCTGGCGCCCGCAGTATGAGAAGGTGATGCAATATTATTGAGATCAGCAAATCCAGAAGGTAATTGGCGGCGATGAAATTCAGCTAAAGGTAATCGCCAAAAGAGTTCATTCTCCATTTCTGCTGCTGACATCAATTCAGCCACCAATTTGTCATCAAAACTCAATACCGATTGATAATCGTTACCTACCGCAATTTTAGCAGCGCCAGTTAACGTAGCAGCATCAATAATTAATGCTGGTTTTTCTTTGCAAGCATCGATCAATCCATCTGCTAAAACCAGTCTTCCTTCCGCATCGGTATTCATAATTTCAACAGATTTGCCGTTACGGTAGCGAATAATATCACCTAATTTAAAGGCATTACCACTAACCATATTATCGGCAATGCAGAGAAAAAGTTTTACTCGTTGTTTTAAACCTCGGCTTATTGCTAAGGCTAACGCTCCAGTTAGCATAGCTGCCCCACCCATATCGGCTTTCATTGAATTCATTGATGAAGATGGCTTTATGCTATAACCACCAGAATCAAACGTAATTCCCTTTCCTACTAAACAAGCAAATACCGGTGCTTTTAAATTGCCAGTTGGATTATAATCCAGCACTAGTAATGCGGGTGGACGGCTTGAGCCACGGCCTACAGTATAAATTCCACTATATTTCTGTTTGGCTAACTCTTCACCCTGGATGATACGGTAGTTAATATTATCTTTTACTGTTTCACATAATAAATCAGCGCTACGCTGGGCCAGCTGTTCAGGCGATAATTCTTCAGCCGGTGCGTTAATAATATCGCGTACCCAATCAATAATTCGGATGCGATACTGTAGCTCTTTTTTTTCATTTTCAGATAAATTTGGCCATTCAATCGAACGCGCTCCCTTAGGTGCTCTGAAACCTTGCCAAAATGCCCAACTTTTTTCCAAGTCCCAGTCATTACCTGCTAACAGCACATGATGAATGCCTTGACTGTCCAATCTACGACCAGCACTCTGGATAGCACACAGTTTTGCTTGTGGCTTCAGATGAATGACTATCCCTTGTTCACTAGAACTGATTAATGCATTCTTTCCCCAACAAGGCGCCGCTGCTTGATAAGATAGCGAGACTTGCATGATCTGCTTTTCCATTCCCTCTTCCCACCTTAGTTTGTCATATTGTGTTTATGGAATAATTGATAAATATAAGATATTAATCATAGAGGTTATCATGAGTTAATACATTGCACGATGAGTGATAGCAATAAAAAAGCTGGCAATTCCCAGCTTTATATGTAATTGATTGATTCAATCAGTCATTATTGATACTCATCAAGCCATATTAATAGAATGGCTTCTAGGATCTTTTCATTTGAAGCTTGCGGATTGTCATTAAAATCGTCTAATTGGCAAATCCATTGATGCATATCGGTAAAACGAACCGTTTGCGGATCAATATCAGGATATTTATCATAAAGTGCCTCTGCAATTGCACGGCTATCAGTCCACTTTAAACTCACCATCCCCTCCTGCAATTAAATATAAGGATCAATGCTCTCTGGCATGATTGATCGTATATCTAGGAATTTCTATTACCAGATCTTCGTTGGTCACAATAGCCTGACAACTTAAGCGGCTTTCAGGCTCTAACCCCCATGCTTTATCTAGCGTATCATCCTCTAGCTCAGAACTTTCTTCCAGTGAATCAAAACCTTCACGAACAATACAGTGGCATGTGGTACAAGCACAAGATTTTTCACAAGCATGTTCAATATCAATACCACTACGTAAGGCAGCATTAAGAATTGATTCACCTTTCTCGACTTCCACAACCGCCCCATCAGGGCATAACTCTTTATGCGGTAAAAAAATTATTTTGGGCATTATTATATCTCGTCCACAGAATGACCTGATAATGCCTGACGAATAGAGATATCCATCCGTCTGGCAGCGAAATTCTGTGTTTGCTTATCCAGTTGTTTAATTGCATTTTCAATCGCAACAGGGGAGGAGCTTTCCTGTGTGCAGTTAACTAATTTATTTACAGCATTATCAATTGCTGTTTTTTCTTCTTTATTCAATAAATGCGCATCTTGTTTTAATGCAGCCATTAAACTTTCTATTACCCGAGCCGCTTCAACTTTCTGCTCAGCAAGACTACGCTCTACCATATCATCTTGAGCATTAGTGATTGAATCAGTGATCATATTGGCAATTTCTTCATCGGTTAAACCATATGAAGGTTTAACTTGAATCGAAGAACAAACACCGGTTGACTTTTCTACTGCGCTGACACTCAATAATCCATCTGCATCTATTTGAAAAACGACCCGAATATGCGCTCCGCCGGCAGCTAGTGGCGGTATTCCACGTAGGGTAAAACGCGCTAACGAACGACAATCATTAACCATTTCACGTTCTCCTTGGACAATATGAAATGTCATGGCTGTTTGCCCATCTTTGAAGGTAGTAAATTCCTGTGCCTTAGCGATAGGCAGTGTCGTATTGCGTGGGATCACTTTTTCAACCAGGCTCCCCATGGTTTCTAAGCCAAGCGACAAAGGAGTAACATCCAGTAGCAATATTTCACTATCAGGTTTATTACCAACTAAAATATCTGCCTGAATAGCCGCCCCAATAGCAACAACTTTATCCGGATCAATTGAAGTTAATGGTGTAAGGCCAAAAAATTCTTCAACCATAGAGACCACCAACGGTACACGTGTCGAACCACCCACCATGACGACCTGCAAAACATCATCAATATCAAACGCTGCATCTTTCAATGCGCGACGACAAGTTAATAAAGTGCGTTTGATCAATGGCCGAATTAATGTGTTTAGCTGCTCTCTTGACAAAACCCCTCGCCAACCATTGATTTCAATCTCAGTATGGCTACAATTCGTTAATGCTATTTTAGCCTGGCTGGCTATATTTAAAATCTGTCGCTGTAGGCGATGATCTTGGCGATCACTAATACCCGCTTGTTGGTATATCCAATCCACCAGCAGATGATCAAAATCATCACCGCCTAATGCCGTGTCTCCACCTGTTGCTAAGACTTCAAATACGCCACGCTGTAACCTAAGAATGGAAATATCAAAAGTACCACCACCCAAATCATAAACCGCGATGATACCCTCTTGTTGTGAATCTAAACCATAGGCAATAGCAGCCGCAGTGGGTTCATTCAATAAACGTAATACCTGTAATCCGGCCAACCGCGCCGCATCTTTAGTTCCTTGACGTTGCGCATCATCAAAATAAGCAGGCACAGTGATCACTACACCTTCTAATCTACCATTCAATGTTTCTTCTGCCCGCTGCACCAACGACTTTAATATCTCAGAAGAAACTTGAATAGGATCAACTTGCCCTATGGCTGTCTGGAACAGCGGTAAGCCATTTTTACTTGCTGTCAATTGGTAGGGCAAATTAGGATAACGTTGCTGGATCTCAGCCAGTGAGCGACCCAATAAGCGCTTAGCTGAAATAATGGTATTAGCCGGATCTAGTTCTACTTTTGCTTGCGCTTGCTTACCTACTGTAATAGCCGTTGGTTGATAACTAACTATTGAGGGTAGCAATTCATATCCTGCTGGATCAGGCAGTGTTTCCGCTTTTCCGCTGCGAACCGTTGCAATCAACGAATTTGTGGTACCTAAATCAATACCAGCGGCTAAACGGTGCTGATGTGGCATCGACGACATGCCCGGCTCACTAATTTGTAATAATGCCATAAAATTTACTCTAAAAACGATTGAATAAGCGCTCTTCCAATTGTTCAACTTGTTGCTGCAACTTATCAAGAAAACGAAGTTTCCGAACAGTATCAGCTGCATTTATCCACTGTTCACTATTTAGTTGTTTTTCCATTTCCTGTAAGTAGCTTTTTGTTGTTTTAACTAAACTAGAGGAAAACAAGGCTAATGCATCTTCTGCTTGAACACTGGTTTCGATACATTCCAATTCTTCACGTAGCGCAAGCTGATCCATTAAAAAAGCCTTATCATGCATAGTATATTGCTCATTATTGATATCAATATCATATAAAGTGAGCATATATTCAGCACGTTTCAAAGGGTGTTTTAAGGCTTGATAAGCAGCATTAATTGTCGCAGCCTGTTGCAGTGCAGATACTTTGTCGCTTTCAGATTGGTTAGCAAAGCGATCAGGATGATACCGGCGCTGTAATCCCTGATAACGGTAAGTTAATTGCTCAAGATCAATAGAATATGAAAATGTCAGACCGAAAAGGGTAAAATAATCCATAAATGCTCTAAGTTGAAAATATTAGATAGACGGTTAAAAAATTTAACACGTCGTCTATTTAGTTTTAGACTTAACAAATAATAAATAAATTCTCATACGTTAAAGCTTTCACCGCAGCCACACTCATTTTTGCTGCTAGGATTGTTAAACTTAAAACCTTCATTAAGACCTTCTTTAACAAAATCCAATTCTGTCCCATTGAGATAAACCATGCTTTTACCATCAACGATAACTTTTACGCCTTTGTCTTCAAATACTGTATCGTCTTCATTGATGATATCAACAAATTCAAGCATATAAGCCATGCCTGAGCAGCCAGAAGTCCTAACGCCTAAACGTAATCCTTCACCTTTTCCTCGGTTATGTAAGAAAGTCAGAATACGCTCTGCAGCATTTTCTGTTAGAGAAATTGGCATACAACACCTCTCAATCAAAACCAGTGCAGGCGGATACTATAAACAAAAATAAAATAGCATCACGCCTAAAAGGGATTTTTATATTAATTAATTATTTGCTTTGCCGTTTATTTTTATAGTCTGCAATGGCGGCTTTAATCGCATCTTCTGCCAAAATAGAACAGTGAATTTTAACCGGAGGCAGCTCTAATTCTTCTGCAATAGCCGTATTTTTGATAGTCTCCGCTTCATCCAGTGTCTTGCCTTTCATCCATTCCGTTACCAATGAACTAGAAGCAATGGCCGAACCACAACCATAAGTTTTAAAACGCGCATCTTCGATGATGCCTGCGTCATTAACTTTGATCTGAAGCTTCATGACATCACCGCATGCAGGTGCCCCTACCATCCCACTGCCCACCATTGGATCATCATTATCAAACGAACCTACGTTACGTGGATTTTCATAATGATCAATTACTTTCTCACTATATGCCATATTGTAAACTCCTTAATCCGTCTATTAATGATGAGCCCATTCAATGCTATTAAG
Source organism: Arsenophonus sp. ENCA (assembly GCF_002287155.1). NCBI lineage: Bacteria > Pseudomonadati > Pseudomonadota > Gammaproteobacteria > Enterobacterales > Morganellaceae > Arsenophonus > Arsenophonus sp. ENCA. The sequence goes on along the minus strand of NZ_NHNG01000484.1, from coordinate 4,441 downwards.
ATCGACACCCTGCTTATACATCTCCCATAGCGGAGAAAGATCACGCAGCCGACCTATCGCATTATGGATTAGCTGGATGGCATAATCGATTTCTTCTTCTGTGGTGAATCGACCAAAGGAGAAACGAATTGAGCTATGAGCTAACTCATCATTCATTCCCAATGCCCTTAGTACATATGAAGGTTCGAGGCTTGCCGATGTACACGCGGAACCTGATGAGACAGCCAAATCTTTGAGTGCCATCATCAATGATTCACCTTCTACATAGTTAAAACTGACATTCAGAATATGAGGTGCGCCATTTACCAGGGAGCCATTAAGATAAACTTCTTCAATATTCTTAATGCCGTTCCATAAACGTTGGCGTAAGACATTTAATCTATCAGACTCTACCGCCATTTCTGCTTTAGCAATCCGATAAGCTTCGCCCATTCCTACAATTTGATGGACAGGTAATGTTCCTGAGCGCATGCCTCGTTCATGACCACCACCATGTTGTTGGGCTTCAAGTCGAATACGGGGTTTACGACGCACATAAAGTGCACCTATTCCCATTGGTCCATACAGTTTATGTGCTGAGAAAGACATTAAATCAACTTTTAGTTTACTCAAATCAATCGGTAATTTACCGACCGCTTGGGTAGCATCAACATGAAAAAAAACTTTTCGATTGCGGCAAAGTTCGCCAATAGAGGCAATATCTTGAATGATTCCAATCTCATTATTGACATGCATGATAGAAACCAAAATTGTATCATCACGCATAGCCGCTTCAAGTTCATGTAAATCAATAAGACCACTATTTTGTGGTGAAAGGTAAGTCACTTCAAAACCTTCACGCTCAAGTTGACGGCAAGTATCCAAAACCGCTTTATGCTCGGTTTTACTGGTAATGATATGTTTACCTTTTTTCTGATAGAAATTGGCAACACCTTTCACTGCCAGGTTATCTGATTCAGTCGCTCCTGAAGTAAAAACAATCTCACGCGGATCCGCATTGACTAATTCAGCAATCTGATTTCGCGCAATATCAACAGCTTCTTCAGCCCGCCAGCCAAAACCATGAGAGCGCGATGATGGATTACCAAAATTGCCATCCATTGTCATACACTGGATCATTTTTTCAGCAACACGAGGATCAACCGGTGTAGTCGCCGAGTAGTCTAAATAAATCGGTAGTTTCATTAACTCACTAGCTCCATAAGACGAAAAACGTCTCAAAATTTTATCACTTTGCAATTATTCTATTTTGTAGAACCGTGCAATTTATGCTCGTATATTAATAATGGGTTCGGATTGATGAGTCGCTCTCACATGGTGTTTATCGTTATCTTGACGATCAGCAACTTCTTGTACTTCTTGATTATTGACCAATTCTTCTAAGCTAATATTACTAAGAAAACCGGTAATACGGTCACTTAAATCACGCCACAATGCATGGGTCAAACAACGCTCTCCACCTTGACATCCTTCTTTTCTTCCTTGACAACGAGTGGCATCAACAGACTCATCAACAGCAGAAATCACTTGAGCGATAAAAATATTTTTCGCTTCCCGACCTAATAAATATCCGCCGCCAGGGCCACGAACACTGGAAATCAGTTCGTTTTTGCGAAGTCGAGAAAAAAGTTGCTCAAGATAAGAAAGAGAAATGCCTTGACGTTCCGATATATCAGCCAATGGCACAGGCCCTGTCTTTGAATGCAATGCCACATCCAGCATGGCTGTTACTGCATAGCGTCCTTTAGATGTGAGTCTCATAATATATCCCCATAGTTAAATGTGACAAAAATTGTGTCATTCCTGAGTGTTTTAGTCAACTATTTAACCCAGTAATTTACTCAACTATTATTTATGCCATTTTTCAATTGATGTGAGAATACCACGCAAAATATGGAGTTCCTGCACTTCGGGACGCGCTCGAGTAAATAAACGTCGCAATTTATTCATGATTTGCACAGGGTGACGCTTTCTGATAAATCCAGATACATTGAGCACTGCTTCAAGATGGTTATAAAATCGTTCTATATCCTCAAATGGCGGATATTGTACCCTATCTTCATTATCTACCGAGGGTTTTTTTTCATTTATTGCTAGGTATGCCATACGAATTTCATAACTGATCAATTGAACAGCCATTGCTAAATTGAGTGAACCATATTCAGGGTTGGTTGGAATATGAAGATGATATTGGCATCTCTGTAGTTCTTCATTTGTTAAACCAACTCGTTCGCGGCCAAAAATGATAGCCACCGGAGAATTTATTGCCTGGCGGACAGTTTTTTCGCCACATTCGCGAGGCGTTACCTGTGGCCATGATAACGTACGATCGCGCACACTCGTTCCAATTACCAGACTGCATCCAAGCAAAGCTTGATCTAATGTTTTCACGATAGTCGCTTGACCAATAACATCACTGGCGCCAGCTGATAATGCAATAGCCTGTGCATCCGGCAATATGAGTGGATTAACCAAATACAAATTAGTTAGTCCCATCGTTTTCATCGCACGGGCAGTTGATCCCATATTTCCGGTATGCGAGGTTTCAACCAAAATAATGCGAATATTTTCTAGCATGATTGTCTTTATTTGGTGTTAATAATCAGGCTATTCTACCACAATCATAGTCATGTTGACGAATCTCTGTTATACTGCCGAACTTGCTTAAACCTTGTTCTTTAACATTCCAGTGGAAATAACCCATGCATCCAATGCTAACTATTGCTATACGGGCAGCTCGCCAAGCAGGTAACTTTATTGCTAAAAGCTATGAAAAACCTGACTCTATCGAAATAATGGCAAAAGGCCAAAATGATTTCGTGACCAATATTGATAAAAAAGCAGAACAAATTATTATTGAAGTCATTCAAAAATCTTATCCTACTCATACCATTATTACCGAAGAGAGTGGTCAAATACTTGGTGAAAAAAATGATATTCAGTGGGTTATTGATCCTTTGGATGGCACAACCAATTTCACTAAACGCTTACCCCATTTTGCCGTCTCCATCGCAGTACGTATTAACGGTCGTACAGAAATCGCCGCTATTTATAATCCTATGCTTAATGAGCTATTTACTGCGGTACGTGGGCAAGGTGCACAATTAAACGGTTACCGCCTTCGTCTTAAAAATAATAATGAATTAGAAGGGGCAATTATTGCCACGGGTTTTCCTTTCAAAGCGAAACAACATTCAGCTACGTATATTAATATTGTCGCTAAACTATTTAAAAAATGCGCCGATTTTCGCCGCACAGGTTCAGCGGCTTTGGACTTAGCTTATGTTGCTGCTGATCGTGTCGATGGCTTTTTTGAGATTGGCTTAAAACCGTGGGATTTTATGGCTGGAGAACTATTCGTGCGTGAAGCCGGTGGAATTGTAACCGACTTCGTTGGCGGACATAATTATCTCACCTCTGGCAATCTGCTAGCTGGCAGTCCACGGATAGTGAAAAAAATGGTGCTAGAAATGCAGACCGAGTTAAGCGATCCATTGAAATGTTAAACAATGCGCTTAAAAAGCAATAGTCAAAGTTATATTGAGTCAATAATGTCTTGATGGCGTAACTTTGTCATTTACTAATTGGTGAAGGCTGCAAATGGTAAAAATTCACCATGGCTTTAATTAGTTAAATAAACCCGCTGAATATTTTCAATATTTACTCTTGTTGTCGGTGCTTTATTGCTTAATTGGATATAAAACCCCTATTCCTTTTCAGGCATTAGTTACCGTCTTGAAAGTCAACCTTAAACACTAAAAATAACCCATGGTTATATTCCGCTTCCTCGTCCGTTCGCTTGCTCTCGGACTCCGGTGAGCGGATAGAGTTAGCTTAGAGGAGGTTTTGTCGCTTAAAGCCAAAACTGAGTTTGCGTTATCATCTGTAAATCGATTTTAAGCCACCTAAGAAGCCCGTAGCGCCATTTTCTCTATGTAAGACATGAAAACGTACCAACTAAAATTTAAAATGCCTTAAAATCGATTTTATGAATCGAAAATTTGGCGGGCGTAGTTTTGGTCATAAGCTAGACCCGTCTTTAATACTCCGAAGCACAAGTGAACTAGTTTTCTCATTGCGGCACCTAGAGCTGACATTTTTGACTTACCTCTTGCTAATAGACGATCATACACACGAGTTTCGCACAAAACTAATTTGGGTACGCTAATAAAACACGGATGTGCTCAGCAATAGCATTTTTGATTACGTCCCAATTTTGTTGATAAAGGGTTATTTTTTCAGATATACGACGTTTATGTTGTTCAAACCACGCAGAAATAGCGAGAAAAATATGATTTCTTTGCGCTCGGCTCGTGCGAGCCTGACAGCGTTCAATACCACAATTTTGTTTAACTTCTCGATGATAAACTTCAACAGACCAACGGGCATCCATGATAGATTTGACGTATTCACGGGTGGGATTCTCTTTGTTTGTTACTAT
>NZ_NHNG01000069.1:0-15425 GCF_002287155.1 Arsenophonus sp. ENCA | reverse complement strand
AAAGCCAAGTAACGAGTTTTGTTGTAGAAGATCTAAATATCAAAGGAATGACAAAAAACAGAAAGTTATCTCGTCACATAAATGATGTTTCATGGGGTAATTTTATTCGGATATTGAAGTATAAAAGGGCACCTCGAAAAACTCAAGATTTTCAATTAACCCTTGGCTTTCATTCTAAATAATTAGATTTTTTTTGATTATCACGCTACTGATTCTATCGCACATTGCCCTGGCTAGGGCCATTTGACCCATTCTGGGCGTCAGAAAGCCACGATGCACGCGCTCTGGAAGTACGCCAACCGCTTTAGGTTGTAACATGCTGCCATCATCGTCATGGCAAAATTAGCGCGCACCTGTCCAATGGTGCGGATCAGTTTTCTACCCATTTGTTCCATCGCCGCAAATGCATGTTCAACCCGTGCCCTAGTCTTTGCAATCCTGTGGTTTCGCCCTTGCTGAGTCTTGGACAACGGTTTGTTTCGATGGCCTTTACGCTGAATCTGGCTCCTATAGCCGTTTGCCTTCAGCCAAGCTTCCCGCTCCGCAGAGGGATAGCCTCGGTCGGCGTAGATATTGCGATTGGTGTTGGCCTTGTCAATGACCCTTTCGAAATGCTGACTGTCGTGGGTGCTGGCCGTATCGGTGACGATTTTTCTGATGAATTTGTACTTCTTATCCATGTTTACCGAAAGCTTATAGCCATAATGACTCTTACCGTGTTTTTTAGTCCACGTGGCGTCTAAATCTTTTTGTCGCCGCTTGGTTGGTTTCCTGATGCGGCGTGCGATATTTGAAGCCAAAACGTGCGATAAATGGAAGGCCACTTTTGTTTCCATCAGTGTAACGAAATTACATTTATATTTTTAGTAAACATTATTAACTGCCCATAGATAGCTTCATCTTATAAGATTAAGCTACGATGATGCTTTTGATTTGAAGGTGCGACGATTGTATGGATAAGAAGTTAGACTCTCTCCAAGCTCTGCGTGGTGTCGCGGCGCTGTTGGTACTTTTATATCACTACCGTTTTTACCTTCGTGGAAATGATGTAAGTGGCTCTAGCATATGGGATGCGCTATTTGGCTGGGGAATAATTGGCGTTGATATATTCTTTGTAATTAGTGGGTTTATCATGGTTTATACTACACACCACTATCAGCAGGGTTTCATATCTTCACGACGATTCCTGATAAATCGCGCTGTACGAATTATACCCATCTACTACTTTGGATTACTTGTCGCTTTCCTCTTAGGAGGTGCTATGAGTACTTTTCACTACCCAGAGAAAATACAAAATTTGATTAGCGCACTTACTTTTACAGTCTATAAGACCGACGTGACACCGCATTACATCGACGATGGTGAGATGTACAACATACGCTGGACTCTCAATTATGAGGTTTACTTTTATTTTGTTTTCACTCTGTGTCTGCTGATTAAACATCGGTTGATAGCTCTTTTATGCTGGGGCGCGCTGGCAATGTGGATCATTCCTTTTTGGGTGGGTTTTCTCCCAACATTTAGTGTGCAAGGCTATCCGGTTCAGAACCCTTTCTATGGTCTTCTGTCAAACCCTATTTTTCTTGAGTTTTTGATTGGTGCGATGGTCGGATATTTACACATATGGATGAAAAAACGGAGCATGTCGACGTCTCTTCCATTAGTTTCTGTTGTGTTCTCAGCTATAATCCTGATATATATTATTTGGGGTGTGTATACCAACAATATTAGAGCATTAAATATTAACAGCACCCTTATCGTAAGTGCATTTATTCTTACTCTAACACTGGCCGAGCCCATACTTTCAAAGATCACTCCTGACGCACTTATTTATTTAGGTAACATCTCTTTCTCTCTTTACCTACTGCATAATCCTGTTGGCATCGCAGTAATGAAACGTGTTGAACCCTCGACTACAGCTGCTTTGAACGGTGTTCCCTATGTGGTGCTTGCTGCCGTAGTCTCTATACTTGCCGCTCATTTTTCGCACAAATATATTGAGATGAAACTTACTGCCGTGATCAAGCAACAGCTATATACTCGTTTTCCTTCTTTAAAAGCCAATATCAACACACCACAGGTGTCGCGGGCCAATTGATGCAGGGAGCGGTACGGATATCAATACGCATCAAGTCCACCAGATAATGTTTCCAGGCGGTCAACATAGCTTTTTCCTCCTCTGTTGCCCGTTTGAGTTCCAAGGCATACTGAAGTGGAGTCATAGCTTCGTTTGCCTGAGCCATCAATAACATTTTTTTTCTTTCTACCTTAGCCATCTCTTCTTCATGGCTAAGAATACGCAGAGTGACCTTTTTTCCATCAAAAATCCAATTGCCATCTATATCGACTGCCTCTGGAACAGCGGTCAATTCAACTACACTACGGTTGATGGGAAAAAAAACTGATACATCAATCACGCCTTGTGCATCTGGTTTACGATTCATGGAGCAAATCAATCCATTTTTATCATACATAATTTTTATAGTATTAGGTTTGAAATCTTTTTGACATCTGTACCAGTCTTCCCCAGAATCTGAACGAAGGAAAACAATATTATGGTTATCCTGTAATTGTTTTTCTTCTAAAGTTTCTGGCTTTGCCAGTTTGAAATTTTTCACATGTTTTAGCATGATTAAATACTCGCAACATTCATCCATTGACCATTAATATTCTTTTGTAAGGGCCGGCGGTAAAGAGTATCAATATAGTAATCGTGATTGAAATTATCCGCACCCGTTAAAACATAACCGCTCTGATCTGTATATCCTGGACCATTCCATGCGACCACACTTTCCAAACCACCCAATCTGATATCACGCACAAATGTGCCGTTAACATAATCCCAAGTGGCTCGACCATTGACCCTATTATCCACCCAGCCACTCAAATGTCCACCCCAGACTGCTCCGTGGATATTGCCATCCTCTTGATAGGTCGCTCCTGCGGCATGAAGTGCCAGGGGGGAGTAAAAATGCCCGTTTTTATTAAATACCCACTCTCCACCTCCGTCATCGCCGTTGTTTAGCCGAACGCCATCACCCCCTTTGTTGATGCGCCGCGCGATATTTGAAGCCAAAACGTGCGATAAATGGCGAGCTACTTTTGTTTCCATCAGTGCAACGGAATTACACTTTTATTTTTCATCAGAGCCACTGTGACTTGTTAGAGCGTTTCGCTTAACTGGAACATATTTGTAGATGCTGGTCAATGAAACCCCATACAGTAATGCAAGCTGTTTTCTGCTATGACCATTCGACAATAATTTTTGAGCTTCCTGTTGCTGTGCAAAAGATAGCGACTGAGGCCTGCCGCCGATGCGCCCCCTACTTCTTGCTGCGGCTAAACCTGCCTTGGTACGCTCAACAATCAGTTCTCGCTCCATCTGCGCCAACGCGCTCATCACATGGAAGAAAAAACGGCCTGCTGATGTAGAAGTATCAATAGCATCCGTCAAACTATGAAAATGAATGCCTTCATCTTCCATTTTAGATATTAAAGTAATCAAATGTTTAATGCTTCGACCCAGCCTATCGAGCTGGCTCTGTTGCAAAGATCGCTGCGCTGATAAACTTTGCTGATATGGTGTGCGATACTTGAAGCCAAAGCGTGCGATAATGTCAGCGCCAATTGAAATCTGACCCACCCTGCCGAAGTAAAATTGACCCACCTGCTTCTGTTTTGGGTGGTCTATGCCGCAGGCATACAAGGCGCGAAAATAGCTTACAGAGGCGTACAGAAGCTTCTGCGCGCCGAGACGTGAGCGTAGCGAACACGGATGTCTCATAGACCTAGAAGGCGCGCCAGCCACTGCCTGACGTGTTTTTTTGCAGAGGTCGTAGTGTTCCACAAGGCTGAAAACCTTGCTCCTGATGTCATGCCTCAAACGGTAGGAAGCAGTGATCGGTGTCATGCGAATCACTGATCGATCATGATGCGAATATGCATCTGTATCGGCTATGTTGGTTCTGCGATAAATTTTGGTGGAGATTATCAATCACAATCAGCCCATCTGGTCGGTAACGCGACTGTCAGAGTGACTGTGGATAACGGTCTTGAAACCGTGGTTCTGGCGATTGGTTGGAGGAGGATCTGGCCAGTCGATATCCGGCGCTTTGCTGATATCCACACGGTTAAGCAGCACGCGGTATTTTTTCCAGGACAGCAGCACGGATTTTTCGGCTTCCGTCGCCATGTCGAGGTCTACGGCGTCCTGAAGAGGTGCAATGGCGGCGGTAGCAATCTGCATCAGCGAGGATTTTCGCTTCTCTGCTGCTGACATCAGATCTTCTTTTGTTGGTGGTGGTATATTTCCCCATGCTAGAAAACCATCCGTACCAACTATACGCTGCTTACCTTTGGGAGGCAGATTGCCTGCAAATTCCAGCCAGACATCATCACCGACTTCAATGGTATCTTTGGGAAAACTGCCTGCCATAATATAGTCCTGTTTTAGTTCTTCAGGGAAAAAAGCATTTTCACCCGGACTGTAGTAATACATGATTAATATCCTATTGCTATCCAAGCTGTAGCCAAGTTGTAGTCGGTTGTAACCTTGATATGTGCCTTATCCACTAATCCGGCAGAGTGTGAATATTGATCGGCACCAATCCATATAGCTTCAGCAACCCAACCCAGCGCCCATAGACCTTCGTTTGGAAACGGAAGGGGCAGCGGAAGGATTTTCCGGTCAAAGCCTTCGTTATCAGTTTTACCCCACTGAATAATTAATCCCGTGTCCCCGCATTTCCACCATCCATTGACCTCGCGCTTCGCCGTATTCGATTGACCGTAGGCCCCTTTGGGCTGGAAGGTCTTTCTCAGGTAAGCGTCCAGCCATTGATTACCCCACTTGCTACCGTAGATATTGCCGTCAGCGGCCATCCTTGCGGCTCCGGCATACACCGAAGAAGGGGCACGAAAACCGCCATCTTTATGGAAAACGTACTCACCGCCACCGTCATTGCCGTTGTTTAGTCGAACACCATCACCGCCCTTGTCTTTGTAGAGCCACATGCGAACGCTACCGTCCTGATTATGAAAACCCAGATGCTTGCGACCATCTCCCTTTAGCGAGATTTGGGTGCCCTGTGAAATAATGTCGCCCTTGACGGTGCCGCCGGTACGTTTATCCAGTGCATTTTTTGCACAATCTACCGTTTCCGTTAAACCGAGATTTTTCACAAATTGATTTTTATCAGGGATATCGGCCCCATTTTCATTTTTAGCCAGTTTCTGACTCAACAGTTGCGTCACGCTTTCGGCAAATTTTGGGTTATTACTGATGGCCTTCGCCAGCTTGTTCAACGTATCTAAATCTGATGGCGCATGGTCGACCACCGCATTAATTCTATCATTGACAATTTTCACCGCTTTGGGGGTCGCGGCTTCCGTTTCACTGTTGCTCTGATTCGCATTGCTGAGCTTGACAAAACCTTTTTCATTTAAGCTCGCATCAGGGTGGTTTCGGGAGCGCGTATGCGCAGTCAACGCCGCTTCGGCGTCTTTTAATTGCTGCTTTAACCAGGCGGTGCGATTCGCCAGTTCAAGCGCGGGCCGGTTGGTAATACCGTCTGGCCCACCCAATACCGGGTCGGAGGTCTCTATCTGGTAGATACCGTCCGCCCATTCGGCCTGTTCTTTTAAATAGCTCATGTCTTTTTTCTCCATCATGCCTGTTCCATCATGGGCGGATTGTTGGTCACAGTGTAGTCTATTTTCGTATATTGATTAACTGTTTTTACATACTGCTAACTGCTGCCATGATTATAGCGCCCGTTATAGTTCGCCTGAGCGTTATAGCGCAACGGCACCGCCGTATAATCCAGCGCCACCAGTTCGCACCGCGCCGGCGCAAACGCGGCTAACGTCTCGCGCAATCTGGCCGCCTGGTCATTGGTGATCAAGGTATTGAGCACCACCCGGTACAGCGCCCAGTGCGTTTTGCTATCGGGGTACTCTTTCGCCTGTTCAGGTTTAATCGACGCAGAGCCTTCCGTTATCGCCACTTCCCCAAACCCCAGTGCCCGTATCATGGCGCGAATGGACCAGGGGGTGCCTTTATAGCGATGCAGCGTGATGGCGGATTTCAGCATCGCGCGGCGAGCATCATCCGATTCCGCTAAATGCCAGCCATTGACCCCGGTTAACGCCAGCTGCTCTGCCAGCCAGGGCAAGGCCGACGCCTCGGTCATATCCAGCAGGTAAACCAGCAGTGGCGTCAGGTCAATCTGCTGTAACCGTGCAGCCTGTGCCGCCAGCGCCTGAAAATGTTTCTCTGCCGCCAGCAAGGGCGGTAACAGGGTGCTATCGGTCATCGCTGCTCTCCGCGCCCAGGGTCAACTGAATGTCGGTACAATGCGCCCATTGCTGSKCCKYCAGTACYGTCGGMTCMAGGGTMGTRAAACKRSTKAGCTGYACSCGGTAAACGCCYGGCACTGACAAGGCAGCGATAATCTGGCTCGGCACAATATCCCGGCCYAGCTGTTTAGCCTGGCGGGCCACATACTGCTCGGCAGCCTGCCGCGCCTGTTTCARTACCGGCTCACCCGGCTGGCTGGCATAACAGGTGAGCTCAGCGCTAATCGCATAGTCGACTTTCTCTGGCGGCAGCACCTGCACCGTATCGTTCAGSGGRCGYACCCGCTCTTCYGAGCACAGGGCCGTCACCAGACTRAGCACCGTCTTGTCCGGCAGCCCGCTGGTCAGCAGCGGATACAGGTTGACSGTGCCGGGTTTCGRGCGGGTCACCGCCACATCACAAATCCCCGGATGGGCACTCATGGCATGAAAACGATAGGCTTCGCGTGAACCGGCGGTACTGAACGACGCAGGGGCCAGACGAATRCGGTGACGTAAATGCTCGTCGTCYTCMGCKKCTGARCCRCCYKCGCTYGGCGTGGTATTGGTSACYTGRATATCCCCGTCAKCGATRGCCTCCATCAGGGTRCTGATTTGCGCCGGTTGCCASCCGTTMCCYTGTGTMCCYGCCTCGCTGCAGGTSGCRCTCACCGTCACCGTGGAGGCTGTTGGTGTTARCCTGACTTCGCTGTCGGTGGTAAATATCAGGCTGTCCGTRGCRCTGACCCGCGTYCCTGCCGGTATCGGTATCGTCACCGAGGGCGCGACCGCCARYGAAAATTGCASCSTGGTGCGYGCCGGTTGYGCCGGRAGACGATAAACSCCGACCAGCTCGGCCAGATAATCCAGCATCGGCGCACGGGCAAAGGCCACCAGGTTTTGTTCGGCRGCGGATTGAATGGCACTGAGTACCAGGGTTTCCCGGTAGGCRAACAGGTCTATCAATAACCGCTCGGCCTGCGCCGGCCACAGGGTTTTACCGCTGGCSGCTTCATAGGCRGCAATCATCTCGCGGGTAATGGCYTGGGCRTCTRCGTTCACAAACTGCGGTTTCTCAAGGGTTAACGCCATGCCACCTCCGTTTGTKSGTKRRCCTKACTGCCCGGTCGTCGCCARCGCAGCAGGAGGGTCACCCGCTCACCTTGCGCATTAAGCCGCACCTGATGTAATTCGCATCGGGGCTCCCAGCGTCTGATGGCCTCTATCGTTTCMCGSACCACGTGCGGYAAGGCCCGYTCWACYGGCATATCCAGATARCGATGCAGGTCACTGCCAAAATCGGGTCGATGCGGGTCACTGCCTTTYGGSGTGCCTAAAATCAGKCGCAGGCACTGCTGAATATCCTCGACGCCACTGACCCGTTCRCCMGAYRCATGCARCGCRGGTTGCCAGTCYGSGCTGCTGAGCGCTGTYATTGTGTTCATCATGATAGTTCCTCCATCGCCTATAACGGCTTGCCGGTSGGCTGACCGTCGTGCCCGTTGCTGTGTGCGTGGTCATCCACGGAGGTATGCKCCGTCTTAATATCTTCCGTGGTTTGAATGCCACCCTTAATCCCAACTGAGCCGTCAATGTTGGCACCACCGCGCCCTGACAACCCCCCTTGATACGTTAACCGTTTCTGTACAGTAAAATTACCCGTCGCAATAGCTTCAGGGCTGTCCAGGGTGAGAATATCGCGTGCTATCACACGGGCGGTTTGCGTTTGAATCAGCACCGTGGCCTGGGTGGTGAGCGTCAGGGTCTGTATCTCGCCCCCGATAGCCATGGCGTGGTTTTTGCGGTCGTACTCAACAACGGTTCCGTCGGCAAAATCCACTCGCCGTTTATCGCGGTTTGCCACTGCCGGGCGGTCTACTTCGGAATACACCGCCCCTAACACCACGCCATCATCGCCGTCAGCATCCAGCAGCAGGCTCACCTGCTCACCCACATCCGGCAGCCCGTAATCCTTGTTATTCTGGGTATTACGTTGCAGTACCGGCAGCCAGGCGGTGCGCAGATTGTCACAGGTCGGCAGGCGTACCCGTACCCGGACGTTTTGCTCATCAATCTGGCTCACGGTACCGAACATCAATTGCAGTCCTTTCATGGTTGTGTTTCTCCGCGTGTCGTCTCTTTTTCACTCAGCGGCCCCACGCTGCCATCGGATTTCACCCCAATCACCTCTAGGGGAACAGGTTTATCCGCCTGCGTCGTTTTCCTGTTGGTGTGCGCCATCGGCCCCTGACCCAGGGTGAGTTCACAGCGGTACCCGCTTTGGCGCGACAGGGCATGGCGGACTTCAGTGATCAGCCACACCCCGGACAGGCGACCAAAATCGGCCAGGCGCAGTGTGAGCCCGGCACGAAACAGCGTATTGCCTGCCAGCTCCACCGTCGCTACCCGTTGATATTCATTATGCCGGTTCAGCCCCGCGCACACCTTGGCGGTCGCTTCTTCCCGGCTCCGTGCCCGGCTATGCAGTCTTAAGGTATCGGCGCTGGTCGTGCGCCCCTGTTGTTGAGCGACCGTTTCTCGCGCCACTTCGCCTATCGTGCCATCGGCCTTCATACCGACCGTGACCAGCTGTTTGCGCTGGCTGTCCTGGTATTTCACCTTGCCCTGCTGGTAGATACGGTTAAGCGTATCGCGCAGGCTGTACTGACTGACGGCTTGCGGGGTAATCACGTTAACCGGCGCTGCCTCACGCAATCTGACGCGCTCAGAAAAAATCAGCTTGTGTGGGGTGACTTTGACGATATAGCCGTATTCCTCCGCCAGACGGCGCAAAAAAGCCAGGTCGGTTTCATGTTGCTGCGTCACCCGGTCAAGGGGCAGTGGCGCAATATGCCCTTCCAGTGTCAGGTGGTGTTTTTGTGCAATACGCAGGGCGATGGCCGCCAGGCTGGTCTGCTCAAACGCCCGGTAGCTACGGGTTCGTAGCCCCACCGTCACCGAGGCGGATAACCCGCGCAGCGATACCGTATCCGGCGGGCCACTGAGCTCTATTTCATCAATCGAAAAGGTGCCACAGGGACGTAATGGCGCGCCGACCATGCCGAGCGCCAATGAGAGCGTATCGCCTTTACCCGGATACCAGGCCCCGCGCCAGCGCCCGGCGCTGTCTTCCAGTTCCACCGTCAGCTCATCAGACTGGCCACTGAGCTGATCGGTAAACCGGATCCCGAGCACCTCCGGGGTGATATCGTGCGTGATGTCCTTTTGGCCATAATGCAGGGTCCAGGTCGGGGCGGGTATCACCTGTTGTCGTTGTGTCGTTAACGCAACCATGGCGGCGTCTCCTCAACGGTGTCCTGCCCGTTAATCAGCGGGATAGCCAGGGCGATGCCGGCAGGCAACACCGGTGTAATGGGGATATCAGGATTGGCGGCAATGATCCGCACATAGCCCAATGGGTCACCGTAATAGTGGGCGGCCAGCGTATCCCAGCGCTCGCCCTCACGGGTAATATGCTGCCAGGCGCCCTGGCTGTATTCTTTTTCATGTTGGCTTGCAGACATTGCTCTTCCTCCAGGTATCAGTGCCAATTGAAATCTGACCCATCCTGCCAAAGTAAAACTGACCCACCTGTTTTTGTTTGGAGTCGCTTATTCCTCAGGGGGTAGCGCTTAAATGGGCACACCAGGTCAGTTTCGGATCGGTAGTGACACCTAGCGACGCGTCACCAGATGGCCGGTCAACCGGCTCAGCAGCGGGGCGACATCGTTCCAGGTACTGACCGCACCGCCCACCTGACCGGCCACCGTATCCAGCACCCCGGGCAGTGCCTGGCCGGTACCTGGCGTCAGGGTGCCAAGCGAGTTCTTCGCCTGGCTGACCGTGGTCGCCACCTTGCCCGCGGCACGGGTCAGGCTACTTGCCGCCGGAAAATGGGCTTCCAGGCCTGCCAACAACGGTATCGCCTGTATCAACGGGGTGGCCACCTCACCCAGGCTATTAATGACCCCAGGGACGCGTGTTAACGCCGCGACCGGATCCGCTTTCATCTGACGCGCCACCCGGATCGCGTGCGAGGCCGTGGCCAGTGCCGACTGCGCCTGACGGGCCAGACCCACTGCCCGCGATAGTGATGTACCGGTTGTGATCGCCTGGGTTATCCCGGCGGCTTTTCTATTCAGTGTGGTGGCGATTGCCGGCGGCTTCAGCGGCTGGCGCAGATCGCCGGTAAATTCGCGCAGACTGATATCGACCTCCAGGCATTGGGCGATACCGTCGGCCTGCGCCAACACCGTGCGGCACGTGAGCGTGCTGATCACAAAATGCCCCAGGTAATCCCCATTGCCGAGTACAAACGCCAGCGCCTGATGGGCACGACAGGCCGCCTGTAGCCGTTGCCATTGCGCGGTCGGTTGACAGTACTGCTGATGAAACCGCACGCTTAAGCTATATTCATCCGCTTTATCGCCGACCCACTGCAAGCCAGGCTTGCGGCCAATGCGCGCCTGTTCGGCAAACTCACTGCCGAGGGTGGCTTCCAGCGCGGTAAAGCCGGTCTGTAACTGCACTTCAATCTCACCCAGGATCGCCAGCATCAGTAAAAGTCCCGCCGTTGTTGTTGGTGCATCAGCTGCGCCAGGCGTTTTTCCAGCTCACGCACACTGATAGCCAGSGCTTCACGCAACGCCGCCGGGGCCGCCTGRGACTGACCGTTTATCACAATCTGTGGGGCAAAGGTGATCTGCATGCCTGAAAATGCCTTCCCCTGACCGGCAGGGGGGATYGGGGTRTCAGGCCAGTTGGGCACACGCSGGGAKGGCGGTTGCATCAGCGGCATCAGGCCGCCGACGGCRCGTGCTAACGCGGGCGTGKKRNNCGGGTAATGCCCACCACCGCGCCCTGCACAANTATTGTCCCCCAATCCGGCAAAGACCGTTGAGGGACTGTGTATGCCSAGTGTCTCCTTAAACCAGCCTGAAACACTCTCCCCAAAATTRACAATGGTTTCTTTGGCGGCGGTTAACCGACTTTTAATCCCGTTGACCAGACCCTCAATCAGCTGGCGACCCGCATCGGTAAAATTAGCGGGCAGTTCAATGTTGAAATAGCCCATCACCCCGGCGAAGGCTTTATAGAGTAGCCCCAGCGGCGACCAGTTAAGGATAAGCGCACCCACATCAGCAATACCGCCAGAAAACGCCTGTTTCACCTCGGCCCAGCGGGCTTTAAAGAAATCGCTTATCGGCGTCCAGTAGCGGACAATCAGGTAAGCGCCCGCGGCAATGGCGGTGATGGCCAGTCCAATCGGGGTAAACATCAGTGCCCGCCCCAGCCACAGCAGCGCGTGTCCCGCCAGGCGCAGGCCCGTCACCAGCCCCCCGGCCAACACCTTGCCCAATCGTCCCACACTGCCCGCCAGTCGGCTTAAGCGTCCCCCCATGCCAAAGGTGGTGCTGAGTAATAACCAGCCGGTACGCAGGCTGGTAAATCCGCCCCACAACAGGCGTATCGGTGAACCCAGGAGATTGAGTGCTAACCTTGTGGCCAACACGCCTCCCTTGAACAACAGCAGTGCACCCACGGTTTTTGCGATACCGCTGACCAGTTGCGGGTGGGTCTTGACCCAACCACTGGCCGCATTCAGGTAAGGCAACACGGTGTCTGTTAATGACAATACGGCGGGGCTGAGTGATTCACCGATACTGAGTGACAGCTCTCGACTGGCAACGCCTAACTTTTTCATCTGCTCAATCGGTGAGACCAGCCGTTTTTTATAGTCGCCTGCCAATACATCCTTGCCCGCCGCAGCCAGGGCCTGGGCGCGTATTTGCCGGTACTTGTCCATGTTGGCCAGCATCGGACGAACAAAGGCCATTACCTGCATATCGGCAAACAATTCACCCAGGCCAAAGTTCTGCTGCAGCGCCAGTAATGCCTTATCGCGCGCAGTATTGTCCTGCAGCGCCATCGCCGATTTAAATTGCGCCAGCGCCTCGGGACTCTTTTGCGCCAGATAGGTTTGCAGGGTATTCATCATCCCTTCAATCGGCGATATCCCGTGCGCTTTTTGCTGCATGAGTGATTTTTCAATATCGATACCGACATCACCAAAACGTTTTTTAGTTTCAGGGGCGTACAGTTTTTCCAGAAAGTTATTGAAATTGTTCGCGGCTTTATCCGTACTCCCCGCGCCTATTTTTGCCACTTGCAAGGCGGCGACCATCTCGGCCACCGCCGCTTTACCTTGGGCCACGTTGGCCATTTGTGGGGCCAGCTCCGGCAACCACTTCACCTGGTCAGCGATTTCAAATGATCCTGCCTTGCCCCCTTGCGCCATAATGTTCTGTACCGCGGCAAAATCTTTCGCGGCAATGGCCAGTGACTGTTGGGTGGTCACCGCCGCCTGCGCCCACAGTTCAGCCGACGTCCGGGTGGCGGTTGCGCCTCGGGCGATGTGTGGCAGGTAGGCGCGAATATCGTCCAGGCTGTCAATATTATTGCCAATGAGCGCACTGGTGGCGGCCTGTAAATCGGCCTGGGTCTGGTTGTATTGCTGGCTCCAGGCGCGGATATCCTTGCCCAGTGCGGCCTGGGTGGCTCCGTCGTAACCGGCGGTGATACCCATATCGACCAGATTGTCCTGAAAGGTCATCGACTGCTTGACAGACGGCGCGACCGCGCCCACCGCTGCCGCCGTGGTGGCCCCTAACGCCAGTCCTTGCCCCATCAGGGCCTGTCGTTGTTGCCCGGCAATCTGACTGGCCATCAGCGTGCGATGCAAACGGCGATGCTGTTGCTCGAGACGGGAAAGTGTCTGACCCACCCGACCCAGCTCACTATTGAGGTTACGGGCGGCCTGTGCGCCCAAATGACCGTAGCGGGTTACCGCCTGGGTCAGTTGCTGCTGGCGGGATTGCAGGCGACGAGTCGTTTCACCCAGGCTATTGAGGCTACGCCGTGAATCGCCCATCGCCGAACGAAAGGCACCGGCCACCGCTCCTTTGATCACCACCCCAATCGAAAATGTGCTCGACACTGCGTTACCTGCCTCTGTTACACCCGATCACTCTTTATCGGTTTGCCCCGCGTTGCCCGTGCTCCTGCCGGATTTGGGCAGCCGCTTCCTGTAAATAGTCCTCAAACTCCATCACCGTCAGCGCATCCAGCTCACTGGGCTGCCAGCGGAACCATCTCGCCAACAGCGCCTGTGCCTGACGCAGCGCCTTCGGCGAGTGCATCCAGCCCCGCAAACTGGCGAAAGTGGCCTTGCAACTGTTGATAATCGACTAAATCCATATTGTCGATATCTTCCGGTATCAGGCCGGTCATGCGGGCAATCAACAGACTGTCCCAGTCATTGACGTTTTCACTTAAGCGACGTACCGCCTTGATGTCACTGACCTTGAGCCGGTTTAAGCTGACCTGGGTTAGCCTTTCACCACTGCCCAGGGCATAAGGGTATTGCAAACGATAATGAATACAATCTGTCATCATCACTCCTCGGATTGTCAGGTTAAGCACCCAGATTGGCGCGATAATCGGTGAGCATATCTTCACCGTTGATTTTAAAAATATTGGCGATCACATCCAGCTCCAGCAGCACCTGGCCATCCATCACCTGCTTGATATAGCTGCAGGTAAAACTGCTGCTCATCTCCGGCACCTCGTGCTGCTTGAAGCTGCCCAGACTATTTTTGCTGAACATCACCGTCATAAACACCGCCACCGGCAGTTCATCCTGGCGACCCTGTGCCGGGTTATAGCGTTGCAGGCTGCCGCGACATTGCAGTGGATACGCCTTGAAGGGATTGGCGGTACGCAGGGCCACCTCTTCATACAGACTGGTCCAGTGAATTTCCCCTTCGAGCTTGTCAAACCCTGCCGGTAGCTGAATTTTGCCTATCATTCCCAGTGCTTGATGCTCCTGCTGCACCACGTTGATTTCCGGTAGCTTGATTTCTTTTGCCCGACCCAGCAGGCTATTGCCGTCCAGGTAGACGTTGGCATTGGTGATAAAATGCAGTGCATTGCCCGCCATCATCTCCTCCTTATCGTTATCTTATTGACCCTGTGCGTCACGCTCATGTGGAAACCCCACTTTTCAGGAAGGTGAGATATTCATTAGTGATTTCCGTCTCAAAGGTCAGGTGCTCCATCGGCGGCGGCGGGGTGTATTTGTAATTCAGTTTCAACTGTCCCAGACTGAGCGCATCCTTGGTGTTGTTCGCCGGATCATACCAGCAGTGAAAGCCTAGCAACGCGCCATCGGCAATCAGCCGACGACCATAGCCATTCACCGATTCGGTCAGCGCATCAATCAGCCCCTGACTAATCGGGCGATCAATATATTGCAGACTGAAATGGCGGATAGACTCATTAATCATGTCCCCGGTGCGCCGCACATTTTCAAAATTCTTCAGGTGGGTCACTGTCGGCCAGGCCGCGGTGCGATTGCCCCACAGGCGTAATCCGCTACCAAAACTATTAAATATCGTGGTAATGCCGCTCTGGTTAAGCAGATTGACTTCGCTATTGGCGTCATCAATGCGCGCACTTAACGGGCGCTCAATGCCCACAATGCCCATCAGCGCCTGATTGGAAGACGACCACCAGAACCCTTTTTCCCGATCCACTTTGGCCCGCAGGCCCGCCGCGCGCGCTGAGAGCGGCTCGAGACGATTCTGATTCGTCGCCTTGTCATAGACCTTGACCTGCGGATAACACAGGCGTACCCGGTCAGAGGCAGTATTAAAATTAATGGTGCCTTGTGGCCCGCGTCCGGCTATTGCCTGGGCAAACGTTATCCCTGCCGGGGCGTCAATAAACTAGTTGCTGAATAGAGACTTGCATTTTTTGTCACGCTATTGAGAATAAAAAGAGGTTTAACTTAGAGAATAAAGGTCACGAGTTTCGCAGTCTCTAAAAAAGAAGTATAAATTTAAAAACAAGAAAAAATAAGGATGTTCATATTTTGTCCGGTTATCCATGCATTAAAGATATCTATAAAATATTCTTGCAAGTAAGCAGTGTAAGATACTCTAGTTTGGCGTTATCAGAAGTCAGCCCATCGCCTTTATCTCATGACACGGTTAGCCGATGGTTAAAAAGTAGATGTTTCCGCCCTAAAG